>CAZHEA010000066.1:0-17813 GCA_964531165.1 uncultured Thiotrichaceae bacterium | reverse complement strand
ATAAAGAATTTCAAATAATGCGTGATGCTTCATTGAAAGTGTTGCGTAAAATTGGACCCGATGGGTATTCATACCGGCGACTCGATTACGGTTGCGCCTGCACAAACTTTAACCGATAAAGAATTTCAAATAATGCGTGATGCTTCATTGAAAGTGTTGCGTAAAATTGGTGTTGAAACCGGTGGTTCAAATGTACAGTTTTCAGTAAATCCAGCCGATGGTCGTATGACTATTATTGAAATGAACCCACGGGTTTCGCGTTCGTCTGCGTTGGCTTCAAAAGCCACCGGTTTCCCGATTGCTAAAGTCGCGGCAAAATTAGCCGTGGGTTACACGCTGGATGAATTAAGTAACGACATTACCGGCGGTGCAACACCGGCATCGTTCGAGCCTTCTATCGATTATGTGGTCACAAAAATTCCACGTTTCACATTTGAAAAATTCCCGCAGGCAGAAAATCGTTTAACCACACAGATGAAGTCTGTGGGTGAAGTCATGGCGATTGGTCGTACTTTGCAGGAGTCATTACAAAAAGCCCTGCGCGGATTAGAAATTGGCGTGGATGGTTTCAGTGAGATTCTACCGGAAGGTTTGTCAGAAAAAGAAATTGAAACCATTCTGTGTCAGGAGCTACAACAGCCCGGTGCAGACCGTATCTGGTATTTGGCTGAAGCCTTCCGTCACGGCATGGAATACGACCGTATTCAGCAGTTAACGCATATCGACCCCTGGTTTTTAGTGCAAATCGAAGACATTATTAATATCGAAGAAGGCCTGCGTACGCGTAAGTTAACCGATATTAGTAAAGATGAAATGTTCCAGCTAAAACGTAAAGGTTTTGGTGATCGCCGTATGGCGGTATTAATGAGCGTAAGTGAAAATACTGTTCGCGCGCATCGCCAGAGTTTAGATATTCGCCCGGTTTATAAGCGGGTTGATACTTGCGCCGCAGAATTTTCTACTGAAACGGCTTATCTTTATTCGACTTACGAAGAAGAGTGCGAAGCGCAAACCACTGACAAAGAAAAAATTGTTGTGTTAGGTGGCGGGCCCAATCGAATTGGTCAGGGTATTGAGTTTGATTATTGCTGCGTACATGCGGCGCAGGCGATGCGCGAAGAAGGTTATGAAACTATCATGATCAACTGTAACCCGGAAACGGTTTCCACTGATTTTGATACATCTGATCGGTTATATTTCGAGCCACTGACATTAGAAGACGTGCTGGAAGTGTTAGATTTAGAAAAACCTAAAGGCGTCATTGTGCAGTACGGTGGGCAAACCCCGTTAAAGCTGGCGCGTGATTTAGAGGCTGCCGGCGTACCGATTATTGGTACCTCGCCGGACCGAATTGATTTGGCCGAAGATCGTGAAAGGTTCCAGCAGTTAATTGAAAAGCTCGGTCAAAAGCAACCACCTAATCGTCTGGCACGTTCAGCTGAAGAAGCGGTTGGTCTGGCCGATGAAATTGGTTATCCGATTGTGGTGCGCCCATCCTATGTGTTGGGTGGACGTGCAATGGAAATTGTACATAACGAAACCGATTTAGCACATTACATGAAAACCGCAGTCAGTGTTTCTAATGATGCGCCGGTATTGCTGGATCACTTTTTAGATGCCGCAGTTGAAGTTGATGTGGATGCGATTTGCGATGGCAAAGATGTGTTAATTGGTTCGATTATGGAGCATATCGAACAGGCGGGTGTTCACTCCGGTGACTCTGCGTGTTCATTGCCGCCGTACAGTTTATCAAAAGAAACTCAGGATCGATTACGCGAGCAGACTAAAGAAATTGCACTGGAAATGCAGGTGATTGGACTAATGAATATCCAGTTTGCTATTCAGAATACCGGGCAAGGCGATGAAATTTACATGCTCGAAGTTAATCCGCGTGCATCGCGTACGGTGCCCTTTGTATCTAAAGCGATTGGTGTGCCATTGGCAAAAGTTGCAGCGCGTTGTATGGCTGGAATTTCATTGAAGGAGCAGGGTGTTACAGAAGAAGTCATTCCTGAATATTATTCAGTGAAAGAGTCTGTGTTCCCGTTTGTTAAGTTCCCGGGCGTTGACCCGTTATTAGGCCCTGAAATGAAATCCACAGGTGAAGTAATGGGTGTCGGCCGTACCTTTGGTGAGGCTTTTGCCAAAGCGCAATTAGGTGCCGGTGTTGAGTTGCCAACTTCAGGTAAAGTATTTGTAAGCGTACGTGAGCGAGATCATGCAATGGCGGTTGAAGTGGGTAAGATGCTAAATGAGCTGGGTTTTGAGGTGCTATCTACGCGAGGTACTGCCGCAAAATTAAATGACAGTGGTGTTGAGTGTACGATTGTTAATAAAGTATATGAAGGTCGTCCGCATATTGTTGATATGATTAAAAATGATGAGATTTCATTAATCATTAATACCACTGAAGGCAAGCAGGCGATATCGGATTCGTTTACGATTCGTGCGGCGGCGTTGCAACATAAGGTGAGTTATACAACCACCATTGCTGGTGCAAAAGCAACTTGTATGGCACTCAAGTCTACGGCAGTAGAAGTGAATCGTTTGCAGGATTTGCATAAAGAAATTTCAGGCTGATGTGGTTTGTAATAGAGCAGTGAATGCTGAGTGATCTAAACCTCCCTCAATTGCCCTTTTGCTAAGGGGCGGGAAAACACAAACAATATAACTTTCGTAAAACGTTCTCATTAAGGAGATGACGAAGTGGATAAAGTACCGATGACTGTCCGTGGCTCAAAAATGCTGATGGATGAATTAAAACAATTAAAAACAGTTGATCGCCCCAGAATTATTGAAGCCATTGCTGTTGCCCGTGAACACGGCGATTTAAAAGAAAATGCGGAGTACCACGCTGCGCGTGAACAGCAGAGTTTTTGTGAAGGCCGTATAAAAGAAATCGATGGTAAACTGGGCGTTGCCGTTGTGATTGATGTTACCAAGCAAAATGTTGTCGGTAAGGTTATTTTTGGTGCAACGATTGATCTGTGCGATGAAGACACCGGCGAAGAAATTACTTATCAAATTGTTGGCGAAGATGAGGCGGATATTAAAGCCAATATGATTTCAGTCAACTCACCGATTGCCAGGGCGCTGATTGGAAAAATGGAAGGTGATATTGCACAGGTAAAGACGCCAGGTGGCGACCGTGGCCTCGAAGTTGTTGAGGTTCATTATATCTAAACCGTTGTGTTGTTGAATTTAAATCCCCTGTCGTTTAAGCGAAGGGGTTTAAATGTTTTTAATCTGCATCTAATATTTAAATCACTTAAGTTAAGCTGTCCATAATCTCATTCGGGCTTTCGCGGTAATGACTCGTATCATAACGGCCGAATACCGACTTCTATCTATTCTGTTCAAATCGCAATAGTTCTACCACATAAGTCACTCTTCATGATTGATGTGCTGTTATTTTAATGTTTTGTTAAATAAGTTCGTAATAACATATAAATCAATAGACTTTTTGGTTTAAACCGACTACAACTAATAAATAATAAAAAATTGCCGGCTAACAAGGAAAGCTTAAGAAATTAAGTGTGCGATGGTTAAATAATATGATAAATAAAGAAGCACTTCAAAAGAAAGTTCATGTTCTTGATCAGAATGAAAATACAGGGCAAACCGTTCAGCTAGTCAGTGTCGATGGCGGTTATGATGATGAAATTAGCCTGGTGGATTTATGGCTGGTATTAGTAAAGCGTCGAAATATATTACTGGCTATTATTCTGGCTTTCCTCGCGGCGGGGGTTACCTTTGCTGTCATTAAGCCGGTAGTTTATAAATATAGTGCGGTTCTGCAGATAGGGCTGGTCAGCTCAATAGCAGCCGATGTTAAGGGGGCCGATTATATTGAAACGCCTACAAATGTTCTGCAAAAATTAACCAGTAGCTATATTCCACTGGTATTGACTGAATACCTTGAACAGCATCCCGATAAAAAATCTGCACCCAGAGTTAAAGCCAGTATAGCTAAAAAGAGTGACCTTATAACCATTGAAACCCGTGGTCAGGAAATGGATTCACTGGCGTTTCAAAATATTATTAATAATATAATTGGTTATATTCAAAAAGACCATCAACCGCAGATGGATATTACCCGAGGTCGTCTAGATAGCTCGCTGCAGAGAGCTGAAATAGCATTATCCGTACTCAATAATCCGCTGACCATGCGTGAAAAAGCAAAGCAGCTGGAAATAAGTTTACTGCAGAACAGGATAAAACTGGATAACCTGAAAGATCAGCGGTTAACCCGTGTGGTAAAGCAACAACTGGTAACGCAGCAAAAAGAGCATAATAATAAATTAGCATCGCTGGTGGATGAGCATAAACGACTGACTTCCGAGTTGGCGCGTTTAAACGATGTTGATCGTTTACTGGAAAAGCGTATTGCGGATTTGTCATCTACGATTAAAAATGAATTGAAAAATCGTCAGATATCAGTGAACAATATTAATACTGGCCCGGAAGCGATGACGGTTTTATTGCTGGACAACCAGATTCAGAGCAATCGAAATCAGCTGGCCAGTTTGGAAGAGCGGCTGGATATTAAGCAGCATAGTCTGCGGGAAAAGCTCAATAATCAACTTAAATCCAATACAAGGTCGCAGGAGTTTCATCACAAGTTATTAACTGATACTAATAATAAGTTGCAAAAAATTGATATCGATAATAGCCATGCTCAGCAGCAATTATCCGTTAAGCAGTCTGGTGTGCAATTAAGCCTGGATAAAATGCAACTGGATCATCAGAATAGTATCGTGATTCAGCAGCAGGAAATAGATGATATCCGTTATCGCTTAAAAGGTCTCAGAGATACTCGGCCGCTGACGAGTCCGATGAAATCGTTGGAGCCTGTCGGTGTGGGTAAGAAAATAATTGTTATTATCTCACTTATGGCCGGCTTGTTTGTGGGTATCTTTGCGGTGTTCTTTCTTGAGTTTCTATCTAAAATAAAAGACCAGGAGCAGAAGGCATAGATGGTCGGCCTGCGCTCTCTGAAAGTGCTTACTTTTTAGGTAGCTCTATCTTCGGGTTTTTAGTGTTGCGGCGAAATAGCGTTAATGTTTTACCAATCGCTTTGACTTTTTCCGCCGAGGCACTTTTCAGTAATTGACTGATAATGGCCTCGCGGCTGTCTTTATCGTCCCCGGCAATCTTTATTTTCACCAGTTCATGGTGATTCACGGCTATTTCCAGCTCTGTCAGTAAATTTTTTGTAACCCCATTTTGACCGACCATAATGACCGGTTTCAGGTTATGTGTGAGGCTGACCAGATATTTGACTTGGTGTTTTGAAAGGGGCATATAGTGTACAATCGCTCAAATGGGTTATGTGTATTGTTGTGAATGGCTTTAGCCATTGCTGGCGGCGATTATATACCAAAATTGAGTTGGACGGTTAACGACCGGGCCGGTATTTGTAAGTAAAACTGTAGTTATTGATAGAATTTAAGTGAGTAAGATGAACAACGAAAAGGGCAATCTGGGTAATGTACGTCATCTGGAGTCATCGTCGATGGTTGATCCATCATTACGATATGTGATGGTGGACTCACATGATGATGAAATCAGCCTACTGGACTTATGGCTGGTATTAATCAGGCGCCGTTCACTGTTTTTGGCTCTGCTGCTGGTTGCTCTGCTGGCAGGGGTATCGGCCGCTTTAACGATGCCTGAAAAATTTAACTATTCTACCGCCATTGAAATTGGTGGAATTGACTACGATAACAGTGGCCGACTGGTTTATGTGGAAAAGCCTTCAAGTGTGTTAGCAAAAATTAATCAGAGTTATATTCCTCTGGTTATACATAATTATCTGGAGCAAAACCCTGAATTTGTCGGGATTCCGAATATTAAGGCCAAGCTGGAAAAAAACAGTAATATTATTTTTATTGATGTTAAAGGTGTTGAAAAATATAAGAGTGTTTATATTCAGTTGTTAAATTCAGTTGTTGAGTCTGTCAAGCAGGATCATGCAAGAATTTCGCAGTTAAAAGTTAAAGATCTGGAGCTCTCCAGTAGTCAGATTGAAAATGAAATTATCAGGTTAAAAAATGCAGAGCAGCTGATTTTATCCCAGAGTAAGCGTCTCGACAAAAAACAGCAGTTATTGATAGATAGAATTAAAGAAACGAAACAGCAGTTAAGAGCCTCTGTCAGCATGAAGAAAAAGGCCGCGTCTGATCAACGAACTGAAGGCAGGGCGCTGGCTTTAATGATGGTGGACACGGAGTTGAGAGCCAGCCGCAATGAGCTGGCGAATCTACAAGAAGCGTTACAGATTACGCTTGAGAATGACCGTGAAGTCATGCGTAATAAACTGGCTGAAAACCAGCAGCAGCAACTCGAGAAGGCAATGATGGTTGAAAAACTTGAAGTCGAGTCAAAAAACTTACTGGAAACCCGTGCGATTACCGCACCCATGCAATCACTGACAACTGTTGGTGTGGGGAAGAAGTTAATCGTCGTGATTTCATTATTGGCGGGTATTTTTCTGGCTATTTTCGCAGTGTTTTTTGCGGAATTTTTAAGTAAGGCAAAGCAGCATGCGGCTCAATAGTCGTGTTCTTAATCTCGCTGAAATAGACTGATCCGATGGCAAGAAGTAAATCCAGTAAAAACTGGTTAAATGAGCATTTCAATGATGAATACGTCAAGCAGTCTCAAAAAGACGGCTATCGCTCGCGTGCCGTTTATAAACTCAAAGAAATCGATGAAAAAGATCGTCTGATAAAGCCCGGCAGTGTCATTATAGACCTGGGCGCCGCGCCGGGTAGCTGGTGCGAATACGTAGTACGCAGGTTAAAAGGTAAGGGGCGTGTTATTGCGCTGGACATATTACCGATGGACTCTATGGACGGAGTTGAAATCATTACCGGTGACTTTCTTGAAAATAGTGTATTCGAGCAATTATTAAATACCCTTGGATCCGATCAGCCAGACCTTGTAATTTGCGATATGGCCCCCAATATGAGTGGACAACAGGCGGTGGATATTCCCCGAGCCATGTATATGGCGGAGTTGGCACTGGATTTATCTCAACAGGTGCTGAAACCCGGTGGCAGTTTGCTGGTCAAACTTTTTCAGGGTGCCGGATTTGATGACTATACGAAACAAATGCGCGAGCATTTTAGTCGGGTGGTGATGCGTAAGCCTAAGGCTTCGCGGGCGCGGAGTAAGGAAGTTTATGGCCTGGCGATGGGGTTTAAAGGCTAAATTTTAAATCTCCCCCAGCCCCTCTTTTACTAAGAGGGGAGTAATGGTTTTCCTCTTTTACTAAGGTGAGGAATATTTATTTTCCATTTTTACTAAGAAGGGCATGGTCCTTGTCTTAGCAAAAGGCTTCCCCCTTAGAAAAAGGGGGACTGAGGGGGATTTAGAGTAGTGAACATACGCAACAGTCGTCATTTAAACTGGCATTTGTCCAACCTGTGTAGTACTTTTAATATTAATGTTTAATCTAACCGAGGTGTTGTCTTGAACGACCTGGTCAAAAATCTAATTCTATGGGGTGTTATCGCCCTTATTTTACTGTCTGTATTCAGTAATTTCTCGCAGCGAGCCAATAAAGAGGCTGAGTTTGCTTATTCTGATTTCACCTCTGAAGTGAAAAACGGCAATGTTGCTGAAGTGGTGATTGCCGGCCGTAAAATCACGGGTAAAACCCGTGATCTGAAGGCCTTCAGTACTTATAGCCCGGAAACTGACAATACCGCAATGCTGGGTGTTCTGCTGGAAAACAATGTGCGCATTGTTGCCAAAGAGCCTGAGCAGCCTTCATTGTTGATGAATATCTTTATTTCATGGTTCCCGTTCCTGTTGTTGATTGGTATCTGGATTTTCTTTATGCGTCAGATGCAGGGCGGCGGCGGTGGTCGTGGTGCCATGTCATTCGGCAAAAGTAAGGCGCGGATGCTGGGTGAAGAAGAAATTAAAACTACCTTTGCCGATGTGGCAGGCGTTGAAGAAGCTAAAGATGAAGTCGGTGAGCTGGTGGAATTTTTGCGCGATCCGGGCAAGTTTCAGAAGCTCGGTGGACAAATTCCCCGTGGTGTATTGATGGTCGGCTCTCCCGGTACCGGTAAAACCCTGCTGGCTAAAGCCATTGCTGGTGAGGCCAAGGTGCCGTTCTTTACGATTTCCGGCTCTGATTTTGTGGAAATGTTCGTTGGCGTGGGTGCATCGCGTGTGCGTGATATGTTTGAGCAGGCTAAAAAACACGCGCCGTGCATAATATTTATCGATGAGATTGATGCGGTAGGTCGTCATCGTGGCGCTGGTGTAGGGGGTGGTCACGATGAGCGTGAGCAAACTCTTAACCAGCTACTAGTTGAAATGGATGGATTTGAGGGTAATGAAGGCGTTATTGTCATTGCTGCGACTAACCGTCCCGATGTACTGGATCCGGCGCTATTGCGCCCTGGTCGATTTGACCGTCAGGTAGTGGTGCCGTTGCCGGATGTGCGTGGTCGTGAACAGATTCTAAAAGTACATATGCGTAAACTGCCGGCGGCAGAAGATGTGAAGCCATCGTTGATTGCCCGTGGTACACCGGGGTTCTCCGGTGCTGATCTGGCTAATCTGGTGAATGAAGCTGCATTGTTTGCTGCCCGTGAAAATTGTAAAGAAGTGTTTATGGATCACTTCGAACGTGCCAAAGATAAAATCATGATGGGCGCTGAGCGTAAATCCATGGTGATGTCGGAAGATGAGAAGAAATTGACCGCTTATCATGAAGCGGGTCATGCGATTGTCGGCCGTCTGGTGCCGGATCATGATCCGGTTTACAAAGTCAGTATTATTCCCCGTGGTCGTGCGTTGGGTGTCACCATGTTCTTACCAGAGGAAGATCGTTATAGTTACAGCAAGCGTCGTCTGGAAAGCTCGATTGCCAGTTTGTTTGGTGGTCGTCTGGCAGAAGAAATTATCTTTGGTCATGATAACGTGACTACCGGTGCATCAAATGATATTGAGCGAGCTACAGATATTGCCCGTAATATGGTGACAAAATGGGGCTTGTCTGAAAAGTTAGGTCCGTTGGCATATTCAGAAGATGAGGGCGAAATCTTTCTGGGGCGTTCAGTGACTCAGCATAAAAATCTGGCCGATGATACGGCGCGGGTTATTGACGAAGAAATTCGTGAAGTGATTGACCGTAATTATAAGCATGCAGAGAAGTTGTTAAAAGATAATATGGATATACTGCATTCAATGACAGATGCACTGATGAAATATGAAACCATCGATGCGTCTCAAATTGATCAATTGATGGAGCGTACGGAAGTGAGTCCGCCTAAAGACTGGAATGACAGTGATAATAATAGTTCGTCTACACCGCCTTCTAGCTCAGAAAAAGAAGAGTCTAAAAAGGAAGATAAGGGTGATGGTTCTATTGGTGGTCCGGCAAGTCTGCATTAAAATTCGGCATTACATTAAGTGCAGGTGAGATAGAGTCATTTTCGAGAATAACATCAGGGTACCCTTTTTGGGTGCCCTTTTTTATGTTTGCTTTATTGAGTCAGTTTTAAAAATATATGAATGCGTTAACTACTTTATTATCATCCGGGCAGTCGATAATTATGGCTGTGCTCAATACTACGCCCGATTCATTTTCCGATGGCGGGCAGTTTAATTCTCCGGCAACCGCTGTTGCTCAGGCTGAGTTAATGATGCAGCAGGGTGCTGATATTATCGATGTGGGCGGTGAGTCTACCCGCCCGGGTGCCGCCGAGGTTTCTATTGATGATGAGCTTCGGCGGGTGCTGCCGGTGATTGAGGCGATTCGTCGCTCATCTGATATCTGTATTTCTATTGATACCAGTAAACCCGAGGTGATGTGCGCCGCCGTGGACGCCGGAGCGAATATTATTAATGATGTAAATGGTCTGCGAGCCGAGGGGGCTTTAGCGGCCTGTGCACAGTTGAATGTGCCGGTGTGTGTGATGCATATGCAGGGTGAGCCGCGTACCATGCAGGCTGACCCGCAATATCAGAATGTGATCGATGATATTACGCAGTTTTTTGAACAGCGCATTCAGGCCTGTGTCGAAGCCGGTATTAAGCGTGAGAATATTATTCTTGATCCGGGATTTGGTTTTGGTAAAACGCTGCAACATAATTTGCAGTTGCTGAAAAATCTTCAAGACTTTCAGGTGTTTGATCTACCACTACTGGCGGGTTTATCACGTAAGAGTATGCTGGGTCAGATAATCGGCGATGAGTTGCCTGAGAATCGTCTGCATGCCAGCGTCGCTGCCGCGGTGCTGGCAAGAGTCAATGGTGCAAAAATACTGCGGGTACATGATGTTCAGGCGACACGCGATGCACTAAAAGTTTGTGATGCTATGCTATCTCTGTAAAGGTATTATATGCATAATAAAAAAATAGATAATTGAGTGAATGGAAATATAAATGGCAAAAAAATATTTTGGAACAGATGGTATTCGCGGGCGTGTCGGCAAGGGCCAGATGACGCCTCAGGCGGTAATGAAATTAGGTTGGGCCGTGGGGAAAGTGCTGGCGAGTCATGGTAATAATCTGGTGGTTATCGGTAAAGATACCCGAATTTCCGGATATATGTTTGAAGCATCACTGGAAGCGGGCTTGTCTGCGGCGGGTGTGAATGTGCGTATTCTTGGCCCGATGCCAACGCCTGGTATTGCCTATCTTACTCGTACACTGCGTGCTTCGGCGGGGATTGTTATTTCCGCATCGCATAATCCTTTCTATGATAATGGCTTGAAATTTTTCTCAGCTGAAGGCAGTAAGCTACCGGATGAAATTGAGCATGAAATTGAAGCCATGTTTGAAACTGAAATGGAAATTGTAGATTCAGCCAAGTTAGGTAAAGCCGAGCGAATTGAAGACGCACAGGGGCGATATATTGAAGCCTGTAAGGCCACCATTGCCATGGGGACCTCATTTAAAGGTATTAAAGTTGTTCTTGATTGTGCTAATGGCGCTACCTATCACATCGCTCCGAATGTGTTTGCCGAGTTAGGAGCTGAGGTGATTACGATTGCGGATAAGCCCAATGGTATCAATATCAATGAAAATTGCGGCTCTACGCACCCGACTTCACTGGCGGCTGCGGTATTACAGAATCAGGCGGATATCGGTATTGCCTTTGACGGTGATGGCGATCGCTTAATGATGGTAGATAGTAAAGGTCAGATTATTGATGGTGATGAAATTTTGTATATCATCACTAAAGCCAGGCTGGCGTCAGGTGAATCGCAGGGTGGTGTCGCCGGAACGATGATGAGTAACCTCGGACTGGAACTGGCGATAAAAGCCCTGGGGCTGGAATTTGAGCGTACTCAGGTGGGTGACCGGTATGTGATGGAGTGTCTGCGTGATAAAGGCTGGTCGCTGGGCGGTGAGAACTCCGGGCATATTATCTGCCTGGATCGTACCACCACGGGTGACGGTATCGTGTCGGCATTACAGGTTATGGCTTATCTGGCTGATTCCGGAACCACTCTGGTTGAGGCGTTGTCGGATATGACGATGATGCCGCAAATATTAATTAATGTACCGCTGCCGGTGAAAACCAATCCGATTGGTGAGCCTAAGGTGCAGCAGGCGGTTGAAGACGTTGAGAAAAAGCTCAACGGCAAAGGTCGTGTGCTATTGCGTGCTTCTGGCACCGAGCCGTTAATTCGAGTGATGGTGGAAGGTGAAGAAGAAAAGCAGGTAACGGCCTATGCTCAGCAGATAGCCGATGCGGTGTCGGCTTCGGTAGCGCACGCTAATCCCGGTTAGGTTTTCCAGCTAAATCTCCCCCAGCCCCTCTTTTGCTAAGAGGGGAGCCCAAACCCCCTCCTTTTATTAAGAGGAGAGCCAGGCTTCCTTCTTTTGCTAAGAGAGGGGTGACATGCTTCCCCTCTTAGAAAAATGAGGGGCTGAGGGGGATTTGCTTCGTTATTTAAAACACCAGCCTGGCCCAGTACTAATCAATATTGACTCCGCTCCCTAAGTTTTTAGCCGTCACTTCTTATTTATGTGTTTGATAGTGCTGTTGAATATAGCCTAAACCCGCCAGCGCACTTGCAACAACCCCCTCACCCCTATAAACTGTGCCCCCTTCAAAAACAAGAATTCGGAGTGCATCAATGCGTAAGCCAATGGTAGCTGGCAACTGGAAAATGAATGGTAGTTGTGACTCAGTTAAAGAACTGATTGCAGGTATTAAGGAAGGCATGGGTTCAGTTAATAATGCAGAAGTGGTGGTTTGCCCACCGGCTGTTTTCATTCCCCGTGTTTCCGGTGCGATTGATGGTTCAGGTATTAAACTCGGCTCACAGAATGTGTGTGATGCAGACTCCGGTGCATTTACCGGTGAAATTTCCGGCACAATGCTGAAAGAAATTGGTTGTGAATATGCCATTATCGGTCACTCTGAGCGTCGTGCGCTGTATGGTGAAAGCGATGAGCTGGTAGCAAAACGTTTCGCAGCAGCACGTCGTAATGGCCTCAAGCCGATTTTCTGTATTGGTGAAACGCTGGAAGAGCGTGAATCCGGTATAACCAATGATGTTTGTTCGCGCCAGATTGATGCTGTAGTGGCACTGGAAGGCGTGGAAGCGCTGGCTGATGGCGTTATTGCATATGAGCCGGTGTGGGCGATTGGTACCGGTAAAACCGCAACACCTGAGCAGGCTCAGGAAGTTCATGCGTTTATCCGCGGCAAAATTGCGGCATTGAATGCAGATGTTGCCGAAGGTTTACAAATTTTATATGGCGGTTCAATGAATCCGGCAAATGCTAAAGAGTTAATCGGGCAGCCAGATATAGATGGTGGTTTGATTGGTGGTGCATCATTAAAGCCGGCCGATTTTCTAGCAATCTGCCAGGCGGCGGGTTAAGGGTAAAATAAGTGATTTCAATTCTTCTTGTAGTTCAGGTATTACTGGCATTGGTTATTATTGGTCTGATTATGCTGCAGCGTGGCAAAGGTGCCGATGCAGGTGCTGCATTGGGCGGCGGCGGTGGTAGTTCAGGCTCGGTATTTGGTGCGCGCGGTGCGGCAAACTTTCTCAGCCGGACAACGGCGATACTGGCAGCGGCTTTTTTTGTTAATAGTTTGGCGTTAGCAACCCTCTCAGCAAATATGTCATCAGATGCAAATCTAACCAGCGGCTCAGTCATTGAGCAGGCTGCTGAATCCGTATCTGACGTACCTTCGGCAGAAAAACCAGCGGTTGAAAGTGATGTGCCTGCTGCGGATGATGCTTCTTCAGTACCTACTGGCGACGTACCTGCAGCTGAAAAGTAAGCAGATTGCCTCTGCAGTAAACCTTCTCATACAGTAACGACTTTTAGTCGTGGTTTACTGCGGATAGTTACAAAGCCGATGTGGTGAAATTGGTAGACGCGCCACCTTGAGGGGGTGGTGGGGAGACCCGTGCTGGTTCGACTCCAGTCATCGGCACCATTTTTTAGGCCTTCTCTCCTTACAATTTAAGGGGAAGGCGAAAGGGGTTTTAGTGAAGACCACTAAATGTTTTCCCCTTTTGCGCACTGTTTTCATTAAGGTGACAGGCGCAGCAAGTACATAAAATTATAATAAAATAATAATATTCTTAAGATGTTTTTTCATTTAAAAATTCAGCAAAACTTTATTTGATGTTCAAAGACTAATAAATCTCACTTATCATGAGATACACATAATATGTGATGACATTCGCAGTCTTTTTTAATAGAGTCTGTGAGGCAAATAATTATAAGAGCTTGCCCCCCGTCTTTGTGACAGTGAGAGAATAATAAAAATGCTCGAAAATTACATACCCGTTTTAATCTTTATTTCTGTTGGTTTGTTTGTTGGCATCATTATGATAGCCATGGGCGGCTTTATGCTAGCCCCTAGAAGACCCAACGAAGCAAAAAATTCTCCTTACGAATGTGGCTTCTCCGCATTTGAAGATGCGCGCATAAAATTTGATGTACGTTTTTATCTGGTTGCTATTTTATTTATTATTTTCGATTTAGAAATTGCTTTTCTATTTCCATGGGCCATTGTGCTCGAAGATATCGGTTTATTCGGTATTCTCTCGATGGGGATGTTTCTGGGTATTCTGGTAATTGGTTTTATTTATGAATGGAAAAAAGGGGCACTAGAATGGGAATAGAAGGCATTCTGGAAAAGGGTTTTGTTACTACTTCCGTTGATACGGTAGTTAACTGGGCGCGTACCGGTTCTATGTGGCCAATGACATTCGGGCTGGCTTGCTGCGCGGTTGAAATGATGCAGGCAGGTGCGGCACGTTATGATCTCGATCGCTTCGGTATTATTTTTCGTGGTTCACCGCGTCAGTCGGATGTGATGATTGTCGCCGGTACGCTCACCAATAAAATGGCACCCGCGCTGCGCAAAGTTTATGATCAGATGCCGGAGCCTCGCTGGGTGATTTCCATGGGCTCATGTGCCAATGGAGGGGGCTATTATCATTATTCTTATTCCGTAGTGCGTGGTTGTGATCGCATCGTGCCAGTGGATATTTATGTGCCGGGTTGTCCGCCAACAGCGGAAGCCCTGATTTACGGCATTATTCAATTACAGAATAAAATTAAACGTACCTGTACGATTGCGCGGCAGGCATAGACAATATGAAGGCTATAGAGAAACTATCAGAGCAACTGGCACAAACTTTTGCTGCTAAATTACGCAGTAATGTGATTGAGTGCGGTGAAGTGACGATTGAAGTTACGGCTAACGATTATGTGTGCGTATGTAAAACCCTGCGTGATAACGATGATTTTGCCTTTGAAATATTAATTGATTTATGCGGTGTGGATTATTCAGCTTACGGGCAGGATGAATGGAACACCAATGCCAGCGCAAATGGTTTTAGTCGCGGGGTTGAGGTTGCACAGCATGGGCGCTTAAAGTTTGGTGATGAGCTGCCGGAAAATGATTCCGATCAAAAACGTTTTGCAGTTGTGATACATTTGCTCTCTATAAAAAATAATCAGCGTTGTCGTGTTCGTGTGTTTGCAGAAGACGATGCCTATCCGGTAGTGAAATCGGTTGTTGATATCTGGAATGGCGTTAACTGGTTTGAACGGGAAGCGTTTGATTTATACGGTATCCATTTTGATGGCCATCCGGATTTACGCCGCATCTTAACCGATTACGGTTTTGTGGGTCACCCATTCAGAAAAGACTTTCCATTATCAGGCAATGTTGAAATGCGCTACGACGAAAAACAGAAGCGGGTCATTTATGAGCCAGTGAGTATTGAGCCTCGTGTGTTAGTGCCGAGAGTCATCAGAGAAAATAATAATCGCCATAACTCAGCCGATAATATAGCTGAAGATTCATCAGCGAGTGAAAAATAAATATGCCTGAAATTCGTAATTACACATTGAATTTTGGCCCCCAGCATCCGGCGGCCCACGGCGTATTACGTCTGATTCTGGAAATGGACGGTGAAGTTATTCAGCGCGCTGATCCACACATTGGTTTATTGCATCGTGCCACTGAAAAATTAGCTGAGTCAAAACCTTATAATCAAAGCATCGGTTATATGGATCGTCTCGATTATGTTTCGATGATGTGTAATGAGCATGGTTATGTTATTGCATTAGAAAAACTACTCGGCGTAGAAGTGCCAGAGCGTGCGCAATATATCCGCGTTATGTTCGATGAAATTACCCGCCTGTTAAATCATCTTTTATGGATTGGCGCACACGGTTTAGATGTGGGCGCGATGACGATGTTTTTATATGCCTTTCGTGAACGTGAAGATTTAATGGATGTTTATGAGGCCGTATCCGGTGCGCGTTTACATGCAACCTATTATCGCCCAGGCGGTGTGGCTCGTGATCTGCCCGATTCTATGCCTTTATATAAAGCATCAAAGTGGCATAGTAAAAAAGAAGTGGATCGTTTAAATGATAATCGCTCCGGTTCGTTATTAGACTTTATTGAAGACTTTACAAAGCGTTTCCCGACTTATGTTGATGAGTATGAAACTTTATTAACTGATAATCGTATCTGGAAACAACGTCTGGTTGATATTGCTATTGTATCTCCCGAGCGAGCCATGCAATTAGGTTTTACCGGGCCGATGCTACGCGGCTCCGGTATCGAATGGGATTTGCGTAGAAAACAACCTTACGCGGTTTACGACAAATTAGATTTTGATATTCCGATTGGCACCAACGGTGACTCCTACGATCGTTATTTAGTGCGCATGGAAGAAATGCGGCAGTCGAATAATATTATTAAACAATGTGTGGATTGGCTACGTGTAAATCCAGGGCCGGTGATGGCGTCTGATCATAAGGTTACACCGCCGCGTCGTGAAGAAATGAAAGGCGATATGGAATCACTAATTCACCACTTTAAATTATTTACCGAAGGTTATTGTTTGCCGAAAGGTGAGGCCTACGGAGCAGTTGAACATCCGAAGGGTGAGTTTGGTGTCTACTTAATGTCAGACGGCGCAAATAAACCTTACCGCTTAAAAATTCGTGCGCCGGGTTTTGCGCATTTATCTGCGTTAGATGAAATGACCCGCGGGCATATGTTATCTGATGTGGTTGCCGTAATTGGAACACAGGATATAGTGTTTGGTGAAATAGACCGATGAGCAACGAAGAAAATATATTATCAGCTCATACGCTGGAAGAAATTGCCGAGTGGGAATCTCGTTACCCGCCGGAACATAAAAAATCTGCATTACTGGCAGCATTAAGTGCGACGCAGCATCAGAACAAAGGTTTTTTAACTGTGCCATTGATGGATGCGGTTGCTGAAAAATTAGAACTGTCAAAAATAGAAGTCTACGAAGTGGCTAGCTTTTATTCTATGTATGAATTAAATCCGGTTGGCAGAAACAACGTTGCGGTTTGTACCAATGTTTGCTGCATGCTAATGGGTTCCGATACGATCGTTAATCACCTTGAGAAAAAATTAAATATTAAGCTCGGTGAAAGCACGGATGACGGTCGTATTTATTTGAAAGTGGAAGAAGAATGTCTTGCAGCCTGTGCCGGTGGCCCAATGATGCAAGTTAATCATAAATATTATACTGAACTCACCCCTGAAAAAGTGGATGAGATCATCGACGCGCTGGAGTAAACATACATGGCTAACGAAGTATGTTACGCAACGCTGCAATTTGAAAACGAGCAATGGTCCTATGAGAACTATCTGAAAGTAGGTGGTTATCAGGCCTGGCAAAAAATTCTGGATGAAAAGCTTTCTCCAGAAGATGTCATTGAAATTGTAAAGGCTTCCGGTTTACGTGGTCGGGGCGGCGCAGGTTTTCCCACTGGTTTAAAGTGGAGCTTCATGCCCCGCAATGCGCCGGTACAAAAATACATAGTTTGTAATTCGGATGAATCTGAACCGGGCACCTGTAAAGATCGCGATATTCTACGTTTTAATCCCCATGCATTAGTGGAAGGTATGTTAATTGCTGGTTACTGCATTGGCGCTACCGTTGGTTATAACTATATGCGCGGCGAGTTTATGGATGAGGTTTATGATCACTTCGCCGGCGCTGTGAAAGAAGCATACGAGAAAGGTCACTTAGGTAAAAATATAAATGGCTCCGGTGTGGATTTTGACCTGTACCCGACACTTGGTGCAGGCGCGTATATCTGCGGTGAAGAAACCGCGTTATTAGAATCACTGGAAGGCAAAAAAGGTCAGCCCAGATTCAAACCGCCGTTTCCAGCCAATGTCGGTTTATACGGTAAACCCACTACCATTAATAATACTGAATCATTAGCGTCAGTGCCGAGCATTGTGCGCGAAGGTGCAGAGTGGTTTAAAGCTTTCGGTGTCGAAAACTCCGGTGGTA
>CAZHEA010000065.1:14490-18092 GCA_964531165.1 uncultured Thiotrichaceae bacterium | reverse complement strand
GGCTGGTTACATGATTGCGGAAAAGTCACGACGCCGGAATATATTATTGATAAGTCAACCAAGCTGGAAACTATTTACGATCGAATTAATACTGTTAACGAGCGTTTTGAAGTGTTAATGCGCGACGCTAAAATCACTCTGTTAGAAAAAAAATTATCAGTAAGTGGGCAGGGTGATGAAAGTTTATGTGAACAGGCTGCTGTTGAATATAGTGAAAAAATACAGCAGCTAAAATCAGACAGGGAGTTTATTGCAGCAGCCAATATCGGTGGCGAGAGTATGTCATTAGAAAGCCAGCAGCGGGTGCGCACTATAGCGCAATATAAAATCAGTAATAGCGACGGTTCAAGTCGAAACTTTTTTAATGACGATGAGCTTAAAAACTTAACTATTACCCGCGGGACATTATCCGCAGAAGAACGGCAGGTAATTAATAATCATATTGCGGTTACTATCAAAATGTTAGATCAGTTGCCGTTTCCGGGGCACCTTGCAAATGTTCCCGAGTATGCCGGTGGCCATCATGAAAGAATGGATGGCCGTGGCTACCCTAAAGGTTTAACCCGTGAACAAATGTCGTTGCCGGCAAGGATGATGGGTATTGCCGATGTTTTTGAAGCATTGACGGCCAGTGACCGGCCTTATAAAGAGGGTAAGAAATTAACCGAGTGTTTAAATATTTTAGGTCAGATGTGTATTGATAAACATATTGACGATGAAATTTTTGAGGTGTTTGTGCGTGAAAAAGTATACCTTCAATACGCCAGAGAGTTTTTAAGTGCAGATCAAATCGATAAAGTTGATCACAGTAAAATCACCGGATTTTCTGTTAGCTAGTACATTCTTTAAGCATTAGTGGTTTTCTATAGAGTGTTTCTATTTTCTTCGGGTACAGTACCAATTCCATCCTTTAAAATACAGGTTGTAAAGCCGCGTTCATTTAATAAAAATGAGGCGGCGGAACTCCTACGTCCGGTATCACAATATACGACATAGTGCTGGTTGTCGTCTAGTGAGTCCATTTTCATGCGTAAAAAAATCAGCGGAATGTGGGTGTCACCATTAATGGCATTTGCCTGATGTTCCGCAGGTAACCGGACATCCAGCCATTTAGCACCTTCGTTCACCAGTTTCTCGCCTTCGCGATAGTCCACCCAGTTTAATAACGGCTCGTTCAATAGCTCAAGAAAATTGCTTTTTGACAACCGGCTCAACATGCCATCGGTGAGCATGGTAATAGTGGCATTTCTATTAGTATTAGATATCAGTGCTTCTTCACCGAAAGTGTCACCATCTTTGAGTTCAGCAAGCTTAATGCCTTTGGGTTGGTTGGGGAGTGAGCGGGTGACCAGTGCACGGCCTTTTTTTATGACATAGAAATAATCACCCTCATCGTCCTGTGCCATTATTTTTTCACCGGCTTTTACCGGTAATGATTCCATGCGCATAAAAATAGCCTGAATATTAGCAGGCGGAATGCGATGAAATGCTTCGGTTTGTAAGATGCGTGACATCCAGTCATCATCGCCTTTGACATTACCTGTGCCAAATTCGGCAATTTGATAATTGCCTGTTTGATCCCAGGTGAGCATTACGTCGACCAGATCAGCATCAATATAGAAAAACACACAGTCGGTTTTCGCTTTGGCGGTGACCGTGCGGGGCAGTATGTGAACAATGGCATTAAAGCCATCGGCGGTACCACTTTTAAGCGTTTTTAAAACGCTAGTGTCGCCGTGTAAATCCAGTTCGCCCTTAAGTAAATAATATTGCAGTGTGTCAGAGTCGCCTTTTTTGAATAGCGTTTCACCGGCAGTCAGCGTTTTTAACCTGAGTTGCTTCATCACCCCCTGAAGGTTTTCAGGGCTGAGTGCATTGAGTGGTTGATAGCGTGCCAGCAGGGCGATGTTTATTGGATCGCTCATTGGTGTCCTTGAGGGTTAGAGTCTGATAAAAGCGTGTTCATTTATGCTTAATTTCAACGCGTTGTTAAAACTGAGTGTTTTATTTCATAACGTAGCAGTCTAGTGGTTATTATTTATTTCGTACAGGCCTAGCCATTGCCCGCCTGCCGGGTAACATCAACATACAGTTTAATTCTCTGACCGGGTTGCAGGTATTTGCTGGTTAAGCTGTTCCAGCGTTTCAGGTCGTTGATGCCAACGTTGAATTTTTGTGCAATCAGATAAAGTGAATCGCCATTGCGCACCCGGTATGAAATGCGCTGAATCGTATTGCGTCCATGTTTTGCGGTTTTGCTGGTTGGGGTTTTAGTCCAGATAACCAGTTTCTGACCTTCACGTAACGGGTCACGAATCGCCATGCCATTCCAGCGCGCAATGCTATGGGAGTTCACTTTATAGGTTCTGGATAAATCCCAGAAAGTGTCTCCGCGTTGCACGATATGCGTAACCTTAATGCCTTTACGACGGATGTTCTGCAATGTTTTTTTGCGCTGGTAGGCGGTTAAATTGTAGTCAGACAGTTTACGGCTGGAAACCGGGATCACCAGATATCGTCCGGCGCGAATATGGGTGGAGCGTAAATTGTTTAATCGCTTCAGACTTTTTACCGATACCGAATAGCGATCAGCAATATGGCTAAGGGTCTGGCCTTCTTTAATTTTATGGCGCTTCCATTTAATGCGCTCAGACTCGGGAACCAAAGCCAGATTCTGCTTAAATACCTGTGCCTGATCAACCGGTATCAATAAGCGGTGTGGTCCATAGGGGGCGGTGGCCCAGTGGTTAAATGCCGGGTTGAGCTGATAGAGCTTGTCCAGATCTAGCTCCGCCATATCAGCCGCCATCGCTAAATCTAGTTGGGCATTAATATCTACGGCTTCAAAGTAGGGCATGTCATCGACACAATTAAGGCTGATGCCATGTGCTGCCGGATCAGCAATTAAGCGCTTTAATGCGAGCAGTTTGGGTACATAAGCCTGAGTTTCTTTGGGTAGCTTTAAACTCCAGAAATCCGTTGGCTTACCGCGCTTTTTGTTGTTTCGAATCGCCCGGCGTACGGTGCCTGAGCCTGAGTTATAGGCGGCTAATGCATGTAGCCAGTTGCCTTTAAACTCTCGGTTCAGATTTTCCAGATATTTTAGAGCGGCCTGAGTTGATGCATATACATCACGCCGGCCGTCATACCACCAGTTTTGCTTTAAACCATAAATTTTACCGGTGGAGGGTATAAATTGCCAGATGCCGGAAGCACGACCATGTGAATAGGCAAAGGTCTGGTAGGCACTTTCTACGATAGGCAGTAGCACCAGCTCGGTGGGTAAGTTGCGTTTTTCAGCTTCATTTAGAACATAGTATAAAAAGGGCTCGGCACGCTCAACCACCCGGTCGAGGTATTTCTGGTGTTTGGCATACCATCTTAATTCTGCGAGTAAACGGGGGTTGTCCTCAACATCGGCGATACTAAAGCCACTTCGAACACGATCCCAGACATCCGGCATGGGTTCAAGCGCATAATCTGCCGGATTGATATCGAAAAGTTCATCTTCTAATTCCTGCTCGGCGTCGACATAAGCTTTATCAAAAAGCGTAATGATTTCTTGATTCTGTCTGGTTTGCTCGGCGGTTTGGGGTGGCTGT
>CAZHEA010000065.1:0-14390 GCA_964531165.1 uncultured Thiotrichaceae bacterium | reverse complement strand
TGGGGGTGCACAACATAATGGTACGCAGCCAATCAGTGATATGCTCAAAAATGCAGCAATAACAGATTTATGTAAATTATAGCTTTTCAAACGTAAAATCTTTAAATTCAACAAGTTATCTACTTTTTCTAATCATGGAGTTAATGTGTGTAATATTCAATCAGAGTGTAAACCTTTCGATCTGATATTGCTTGAAATATTTCTCAGATAAAACTCAGTATTTTGAGTTTATTTATAAGCGGTTTCAGGTAGTATCGTGGCGCATGAATAATCAAAAAGTAAAATTATATACAGACGGCGCCTGTCGGGGAAATCCGGGCCCGGGTGGATGGGGTGTGTGGCTGAGATTTGGCGAGCACGATAAAGAGTTATTTGGTGGTGAGCACGATACCACTAATAACCGTATGGAGTTAATGGCGGCGATAATGGGGTTGGAGTCTTTGAACCGGCCCTGTGACCTGGTGCTTTATACCGACTCTAAATACGTCATGCAGGGCATCACTGAATGGATTCAAAACTGGAAGAAAAAAGGCTGGAAAACCGCCGCTAAAAAACCCGTTAAAAATGTCGATTTATGGAAACGACTGGATGCCGCTAGAAACCAGCATCAGGTTGACTGGCAGTGGGTGAAAGGTCATGCGGGGCATGAAGGTAATGAAAAAGCCGATGAGCTGGCGAATCAAGGAGTCGACAGCCTGTAGTTATTAAGGGGTCGAAGTCAAAGTTAGTAAAACCTGATGATGGTTGAATTAATTCGGAAAAAGTAACTTTGACTCCGACCCCTTAAAAATAAAAGCAGAAAAATAAGAAATAGCACCTGAAAATACCAACCTAAAGAGAATTTTTAATGAGGCAAATCGTCTTAGACACAGAAACCACTGGACTTGAGCCTAAGCAGGGCCATCGCATCATTGAAATCGGCTGTGTCGAAATCATTAATCGTAAGATAACCGAAAATACCTACCACCAGTATATTCAGCCTGACCGGCAAAGTGATGAAGGTGCATTTGAGGTGCACGGTATTAGCACTGAGTTTCTGGCGGATAAACCCCGCTTCAGTGAAATCGTTGAAGATTTTATTCAGTTTATTAATGGTGCCGAATTAATTATTCACAATGCACCGTTTGATATTGGTTTTCTGGATAATGAACTGTCGATGCTCGATCCGGTATGGGGCAAAATCAGTGATCACTGTCAGGTAATCGATAGCCTGGTGATGGCGCGAAAAAAACATCCGGGGCAGAAAAATAATCTGGATATTTTATGTAAGCGTTATGAAGTTAATAATGCACGTCGTGAATTACACGGTGCGTTACTTGACTCGGAGTTATTAGCCGAAGTTTTTTTAAGGATGACCGGTGGCCAGGAGACGTTGGCACTGGGCAGCGGTGCGGGTGGTGAAGGTGGATCCGGTAGCAATGTCAGCCCGATTAAACGGGTTGATAGTAATCGTCCGCAGATTAGTGTGATTCGGGCTAATGTGGATGAGCTGGAATTACACCGGGACAGGCTGGATGCACTGGGCGATGAGTGTGTATGGGATAAGTAACTACCAGGATATGCTTCTGGTAGCTCTCGGGGTTGGAGTCAAATTTGATTTTTAGAAAAACGCTAACTTGTGATAATGCTAAATCAAATTTGACTCGCCCCTATGAATGAATGAATGAATGAAGTTATCACGAATGTATAACATCGGCGGCAGGGGACAGTTTATCCTGAACCTATCCGCTATACTCAGGTCAGTAAAGTGCAATTAGCGTAACCCCTTGAGTATTTAAGCATGAGCATCATAATTAAGTCTGCATCAAAGCAGGATATTAAATCGTCAGAAATCACCTCCGAAACTGATTACATGAACCGCCGTGATTTCATTAAACAATCTGGTATTTTAGCCGGTGCGGCATGGGCCGGTGGTTTAAGTTTACCCGCTTCAGCCGGTGCGTCGGAATATGGAAAAGACTTTGCTGGTTTAATTAAAACGCCCTACGGTAAAAACGAGAAACTCACTTCGTTTAAAGATGCCACAACCTATAATAACTTCTATGAGTTCGGTACCGGTAAAAAAGATCCGGCACGTACTGCAACCAATTTCAAAACTGATCCCTGGTCAATTACCGTTGCCGGTGAAGCCAATAAAACCGGTACTTTTCATTTAGAAGATATTTTAAAACATGCACAGATAGAAGAGCGTATTTATCGGTTTCGTTGCGTCGAGGCCTGGTCGATGGTGGTGCCCTGGGTCGGGTTTTCACTTGCGGATATGTTAAAGCGTTTTGAGCCTAACTCGAAAGCTAAATATGTTCAGTTTGATACGCTGTTTGACCCGCAACAAATGCCGGGACAAAAGCGACGGGTTTTAGATTGGCCTTATCGTGATGGTTTAAGAATGGACGAAGCCATGAATCCTTTAGCCTTTATGGCGGTCGGGCTTTATGGGCACAATATGCCTAATCAAAATGGTGCGCCGATTCGTTTAGTGGTGCCATGGAAATACGGGTTTAAAAATATTAAATCAATTGTCAAAATTACCTTTATGGAGCAGGAACCGGTGTGCACATGGAATGTCACCGGGCCAAAAGAATACGGGTTTTATTCTAATGTAAATCCACTGGTGGATCATCCGCGATGGAGTCAGGCAACTGAACGGGTGCTGGGGTCTAATTTCTGGGACCCGAAGGCAAAAACGCGAATTTATAATGGCTATGGGGAGCAGGTTGCACATCTCTATAAGGGAATGAATTTACGCAAGTATTTTTAATTTTTTATTTTGCTATTTTGGGAAAGTAAATCTCCCCCAGTCCCTCTTTTTCTAAGAGGGGAGTAAAAGGATTTTCCCAGGTCGCCTTATTTAAGAGGAGAGTAAAAAATAGCCCCCCCTTAGGAAAGCGGGGATTGAGGGAGATTTAAAAACGTTCAGATTTTTAAACACAACGGCTGGCCACAGTAATCTGCCTCGCCAGTGTCGATTTTTCTAAGGGAATCAAGTGAACACCACAGGAGTCACAGTTGGAAGTTGTTTTGAAAAGTAGTTTATATATGCAGTTAAAAGAAAGAATTCTCGGTGTGTCTTTTTTAAAACCGGTCATTTTTATTTTATGTTTATTGCCGTTTGCATTACTGGTAATGAATGCGATTAATAATAACTTAGGGCCTAATCCGGTAGAGGCAATGATTCGTACCCTTGGTGACTGGGGGATTTATTTTTTACTGATTGGCTTAACCATCACCCCAGCACGACAGATATTTAAGCAAAGCGGGTTAATTCGCTATCGTCGAATGATCGGCCTGTTTGCATTTTTTTATGTCAGTATGCATTTTTTAAGTTATATCTGGTTCGAGCAGTTTTTCAGTATTGAAGAAATTGTTAAAGATATTATTAAACGGCCGTTTATTACCATCGGTTTTATTTGTTATCTTTTGTTAGTGCCATTGGCGTTGACGTCAACCAATAAGATGATGAGGCGGTTAAAGAAAAACTGGGGACGCTTGCATAAAATCGTATATCCGGTTTCTATGCTGGCACTGTTACATTATTTTATGATGGTTAAAGCAGACTATCTGGTACCGGGAGTGATGCTGGTTATTTTGAGTTTGTTGCTTGGGTTTAGGTTGTTTTTTAAGCTTAAAAGATAACGGCAGATTTGTCCGCTAATGAACGCGAATAAGCGAAAATTTTTTTAGGTTTATGCGCCTATGGCGCATTACACCATAAAGGTTTTTATTGGCGTTCATTCGCGGACAACAAATATCAGGGGTCGGAGTCCAAATATCAGGGGTCGGAGTCAAATTTGATCTAATAGTTTGTCAGGTTACAGATATCTAAAAATCAAATTTGACTCCGACCCCGAGTGTGCGACCCCGGGTGTGGAAGCTTAAAAGATAACGGCAGTTTTGTCCGCAAATCAACGCGAATAGACGCAAATATAAACAAAATATTTTAAATGTGTAATGTGCCGCAGGCACATAAACCTTAACTATTTGCGTGTTTTGCGTTCATTTGCGGTAAATCTTTTGTCATTAACCAAAAATTGCTACCCAGCTAAACCGATCCCACGTCCAGTACAACCCGGTCACCCCAATGATCACCGAGCCGGGAATAGTCACATAGTTATGAAAATGTTGTTTGTTTTTGAACCAGTAGGTAATTCCAAAAAAGGCCGCCGTTAAAATCACCAGCTGGCCAATTTCTACACCGATATTAAAACTGATCAATGATGTTACATAAGCGCTTTCCGGCATGCCGAATTCAGCCAACACACTGGCAAACCCTAAGCCGTGTAATAAGCCAAAGCCAAATACCAGTGCCAGACGGCTGGTTTTTAATTTATGGGCGAAGATGTTTTCTATGCCGAGATAGGCGATCGACAATGCAATTAAGGGTTCAACAATGCTGGCGGGTAGACTAATCACATTAAACATTGCAAGGCTTAGGGTAATTGAGTGGGCGAGGGTAAACATGGTGGCCTGCATCGCCAGAGTTTTTAAGCGTGTGCTGAGTAAAAAGATGCCGAGTATAAATAAAATATGATCGAGGCCTTTGGGGATAATATGTTCGAAGCCGGCCAGTACATAATCACTCACTACCTCAAACAGTGGGGGTTCGGTAAATAACTCCTCGAGTGAAAATGCTTTGCTGGCCTGATCGTTACGTAGCCATTGCCAGCGGGACCAGTGCCATTTTTCATTAACTTCGTCGATTTGCCGTACCCGTACCGCATTGTCAGAAAAACTCTCGGGGTAATACCAACTCAGTTGTTTGGCCTGTCGTGAAACATCGCCTTCGAAGACAATGATGCTGGTTCTGGGGACTTTGGTATATCCCGGTAGCGGAATCTGCACATCGGTTATTTTAAAATCCACCCGTTGGTCATCAAATTTCAGCTGAATTTTTTCAATTAGTTGCGACTCAAATAGAGCAAATCTTTGGCGTAACTGTGCGGATTGCAATACACGCAGTTCGTCATAAGCATCGGCATTCGGTGAATCTTTGGTGTTTTTGTACTGAGAGTTGATGCCGGTCATAATGGCTTCGATACTGGCGCGCAGCTCTACACGGTAATGACCATCGGTGTATACGCTAATTTCAATCAGTGCAGGTTTTACGATATCAGCAGTGCTATACTTCGCACCAAATAATGCCGTAAACAGATAGAGTGCAATTGCAAAATGCACTTTACGGATTGCAATATGATAGTGATAGTTATTTCTAAGCATTTGAAAAAAAAGGAAATATTCGTTACTATTGGCGGCTAGAATTATAAGCATTCGATGCACTATTACAATAACCCATTAGCACAACGTTGGGTTATTTTTCATACGGATCATAAAAACCGATTTTTTTAGTAACCACCATACGACGATTAGGTGAGATAAAACCATGCCATTTTTAAATAGACGTACCTTCCTGAAAATTCTGGGCGCCTCTGCCGTTACGGCGAGCATTCCTTCTATTAGCGGTTGTTCAGATAAATCCGGTCCGGCCCCGGTTGCCAGTCCTTATGCGATGCCGGAAGGTTTTTATGATTTACCCATAAAAGGTAATGTGCGCATTTTGCATATCACCGATGTACACGGCCAGTTAAACCCGGTTTATTTTAGAGAGCCGAATGTGAATTTAGGTGTCGGTGAAGCTTATGGACGCCCACCGCATTTAGTTGGTAATCGTTTATTAACCGCAATGGGTTTTGGACCTGATTCTCCCGAGTCGTATGCTTACACGTATCTGGACTTCCAGAAAGCGGCGGAAAACTTTGGTAAGACCGGTGGCTTTGCACAGATTAAAACCCTGTTAAATAATCTGCGTACATCAGCAGGTGGCAAGCAAAACACCATCACCATTGATGGTGGTGATTTATGGCAGGGCTCTGGTACCGCATTGTGGACTCGCGGTGTTGATATGGTGGAAGCTTCAAATATTATGGAGCTGGACGTAATGGTCGGCCACTGGGAATTCACCTATAAAGAAGATGAAGTGCTGAGTAATGTGGCGCTATTTAAAGGTGACTTTATTGGTCAGAACGTGCGCGTTAAAGATGACTCGCTATTTGGCGATGAGTATCCTGCACTGGTTGAAAAATATGATGGCAGTGGTTTGTATGATGAAGATAAAGGTCTGGCTTTTCGCCCATATGTGATTAAGGAAATTAACGGTGCACGTATCTGCATCGTCGGTCAGGCATTCCCGCGTACCGCTAATGCAAATCCTCAGGAATTTTTCCCTGACTGGTCTTTCGGTTTACGCGAAGACGATATGATTGAGCTGGTGAAAGACATTAGAGCCAATGAAAAACCTGATGCGATTGTGCTGTTATCGCATAACGGTATGGATGTCGATATTAAAATGGCAGAACGTGTGCCGGGTTTAAATGCGGTATTCGGTGGTCATACACATGATGGTATTCCCAAGCCGATTAAAGTTAAAAATGTTGAAGGTGGCACCTGTCTGGTAACCAATGCAGGTTCTAATGGTAAGTTTGTCGGCGTTATGGATTTTGATATTCAGAACGGTGAGATCAAATCTATGGACTATAAGATGCTGCCGGTTATTACTGACTGGATAACACCTGATAAAGAAATGCAGGCATATTTAGATCAGATGCGTAATACCGTTTATGATAAAAATATTGTAGAAAGTCGTGCACAAAAATATTTTTATAATGAAGGTCGTGTAGGTAAAACGTATAAAGAAATACTCGATGAAAAACTCGCAATTGCCGATCGCTTATTATATCGCCGTGGTAATTTCATGGGTACCTGGGATCAGGTTTTATGTAATGCGCTGCGTGAAGAATACGGTGCTGATGTGGCCATGTCGGCTGGTGTGCGTTGGGGCACTACCACATTAAAAGGTGACTGGATTACCATGGAAGATGTAATGACCCAGTGCGCCATTACCTATGGTGAAACTTATGTTAATGAAATGTCCGGCCGTGATTTAATGCGTATTTTAGAAGGCGTTGCAGATAATCTGTTTGATACAGATCCATACTTGCAGTCCGGTGGTGATATGGTGCGTGTTGGTGGTATGGATTACACCATTGACCCGTCTAAACCTTTATATGAGCGCATTACTGATGCGAAACTGGATAACGGTCATGCGATTGACCCTAAGCAGATGTATAAGGTCGCCGGTTGGGCAACTGTCGGTAAAGCACCGGAAGGACGTTTAATGTGGGATGTTGTGCATGATTATATTTTGAAAAGTCGTGGTAAAGATAACGTGCTGCGTTTACCGAAAATTAATCATCCGCGGTTGGTGGGTATTAAAAATAACCCCGGCATTGCAGACTATCCCGGTAAGCTTAGCTAATAAACTACATGTATTCAGATCGTTAAAAAAAGGTGCTTTTATAAGCGCCTTTTTTTATGCAGCAGTGGCAGCCTGTAAGTGGTTATCGGTAACTGGCTTTTTTATGTGCTGTTATAAAGTGCTATAAGAATACTTATGGCTCTGTTTAGTCTTTGTTTGCAGTGGTGTTTGCATCAATAAATTTAGCTCACGGGGCACGGCTGGATATTACAAATATTGCTCAATAAGCGTCTGCGCAGTTGACCGCATCATTAGACAAGTATCCATTTTGTTAAAGTTTGAATTAATTGTCCGCGCAATAAAACTTACAGGACTTATTAGCCTCCAGTAAGCATTTCTCCAATTTACCAATGCAACCGGCACGGCAGGAATCCAGATCGATATCTTCAGAATATAAATTGGCGCGGCAGGTAGCATTACAGGTTTTATTAATGCGACTACAGTCGTATCCGCGCACACAGGATTTACAGCCTTCAGACATCTCATTGATTGAAGTGCTGGCAAGCGTAAGCGATGACATAGCCAGCCATAATGTAGTGGTAATACTCAGCCAGAAAGTTTTGTTAATTAAATACATTTGAACTCCTTAAATTGTTCCTTAATAATAGATTATAATTCAGCGCATCACAGTGCTCGCCCAGAGGATTTATATGCAGTTCACTCCGCCGTTAATGAAAGGTAAATTAATTAAACGCTATAAGCGCTTTCTGGCGGATATTATTTTAGCGGATGGAACACAGATAACCGCACATTGTGCCAACACCGGAGCAATGACCGGATGTATGCCTGATGGCGCAGATGTCTGGCTGAGTGTGTCGGATAATCCGAAGCGTAAATACCCCCATAGCTGGCAACTGGTGGAAGTTGAGCCGGGTGTGCTGGCCTGTATTAATACCGGTTTAACAAATAAATTAGCGCATGAAGCATTGTTAAAAAATCAGATAAAGGAACTTACGGGTTTCGATACCTGTCGTAGCGAAGTGCCTTACGGTGATGAAGGTAGCCGGGTGGATTTTGTGCTGGATTTTGCATCACAGTCAGCCTACGTTGAAGTTAAACATGTGACATTAAGTACAGAGCCGGGCGTAGGCCGTTTTCCTGATGCGGTGACCAAACGTGGCCAGAAGCATTTGCGTGAGTTAATTCAACAACTTAAATGTGGTGATAGGGCGGTTCTGCTATTTATAATCATGCGCACTGATGTTAACCTTGTCACCCCGGCGGATTCAGTAGACGCCGAGTATGGACGACTATTAAGAGAAGCCGTTAGGGAAGGCGTTGAAGTATTAGCGTATCGGGCAAAAATTGATCCAACGGGATTATCAATAGACAGAGCAATTCCGGTAAAGCTATAAATGTATGGCCGCAGGGCTGTATCTGTTTTTGATTATAAAATAATCATCTAATGAATAATAAATAAAAGAAACTTTTAAAACATGTTTAGACCGAAAGAGCTTTATATCGGCCTTAGATACACAGGCGCCAAACGTCGTAACGGATTTGTGTCATTTATTGCTTTAATTTCCATGTTGGGTATTGCCCTTGGTGTGGCGGCGCTGATTGTTGTGCTGTCAGTGATGAATGGTTTTGGCAAGGAGTTGCGTGAGCGTACCCTGGGTATGACTGCCCATGCCACCGTGACCGGTCAGAATGGAAAACTTTCTGACTGGCAGTCTGTTCAAATTAAAGTGTCCCAGCATCACAGTGTTATTAACTCTGCTCCTTTTACTCAAAATGAAGCGATGCTCAGTAATCGTAACCGGGTGAGTGGTGCCATTATTCGCGGCGTGTTGCCGGAGCAGGAAATCGGTGTATCGGATATCGGCGACAAAGTGGTTTCCGGTCGCTTAACCGATTTAAAACCCGGTCGATTCGGTATTATTCTAGGTCGTGAGTTAGCTAATGCCATGGGTGTATTCGAAGGCGAAAAAGTCACCGTTATTACTCCACAGGCGAATGTGACGCCAATTGGTGTTATGCCGCGTTTAAGGCGCTTCACTGTGGTCGGTGTGTTTGAAGCGGGTATGCATCAGTTCGATCGTTCAATGGCGATTATTCATATGCAGGATGCACAGAAGCTATTCAGTCTGGGAGATAAAGTCGAAGGTGTTCGCCTTAAACTGGATGATATGTTCAGTGCTTATGAAGTGACTCATGAGTTAAACCGAGATATTGGCGAAGATTACTGGGTGCGTGACTGGACTAAAATGAACAGTAATTTATTTAAAGCACTCAAAACAGAAAAAGTCGTGATGTTTATTATTCTACTGCTGATTGTGGCAGTGGCGGCGTTTAATATTATCTCGACACTGGTGATGACGGTTAATGACAAGCAGGCGGATATTGCAATCTTACGTACCATTGGTATGACACCCAATAGCTTAATGTGGGTGTTCATTGTGCAGGGTGTGGTTATCGGATTAGTCGGAACCTTATTGGGTGTAGCCATTGGCGTACCGGTAGCATTAAATGTCAGTGAGATTGTCGGCTTTATTGAAGGTCTGATGAATACCAAATTCCTGCCCGCTGATGTTTATTATATTACCGAGTTAAAATCCGATTTACATTTGTCCGATATTTTAACCTACACCCTGTCGGCATTTGGTTTATCAGTGCTGGCAACCATTTATCCCGCCTACCGTGCGGCACGTATTCAGCCTGCTGATGCTTTGAGGTATGAATAATGCCATTACATGATAGCTTTACCGAATCACAAATTTTCCCGCTGGGAACCGGCTCGCCGATTATCATGGAAGCGGTTGACTTGTGTATGACCTTCGATGAAGGTGGCGGCAATAAACTGGAAATTTTAAAGAATATTAATCTGACGGTAAAAGCCGGTGAAAAAGTCGCTATTGTCGGCGCATCGGGTTCCGGTAAAAGTACTCTGTTGCATTTGCTGGGCGGGCTTGATAAACCAACCTCCGGGCAGGTGTTTATTGATGAGAAAGATCTGCTGGCGATGTCAGAGAAACAACGCTGCAGAGTGCGTAATAATTATCTTGGATTCGTCTATCAGTTTCATCATTTATTAGCCGAGTTCAGCGCCGAGGAAAATGTCGCTATGCCGGCATTAATTCGTGGCACCAGTCCGTCGCAGGCTATCATCAAAGCCGGTATGCTACTGGATAAAGTGGGTATGACCCGACGTTTATATCATAAGCCTGCGGAGCTTTCCGGTGGTGAACGTCAACGTGCTGCAATTGCACGGGCGGTGATTAATGAACCCCGTTGTATCTGCGCGGATGAGCCCACCGGTAATTTGGATAAGGCGACGGCAGAGCAGGTGATTCAGGTTCTACTGCGACTGAATAAAGAGTTTGGTACCAGTTTAATTGTGGTGACCCACGATATGGAGCTGGCGAAAAAAATGGATACAATTTACACCATTGATAATGGTCGCCTTAAGGCGATGTAAAACTAATGCGGCTTTTAAAAGATAGCCTGAAGCCGTTGCTTATTCGTATCGAACCCTGTCTTATCATTCAGGGGTGCGAGTGTTTTCCGTTAACTTGATAATATAATGTCATGTCAAAACAGTCAGACAAACCCTCAATTATTTCAAAGCCGTTAAATGAACGGTCTCAATACTTATTAAAAACCCTTATCAATTGTTATGTTGATGAGGGGGCACCGGTTGGCTCAAAAACGCTTGCAGAAACCGCCGGGTTAAATATTTCTACCGCAACCATTCGTAACGTAATGGCTAATCTGGATTCAATGGGGCTGGTTGCAGCGCCACATACCTCGGCGGGTCGAGTGCCCACTAATATGGGTTTTCGCATGTATGTGGATTCAATGCTGGAGTTTAGCCCGCTGGAAGCGGCGATTACGGAAAATTTAAAACGCCAGCTCAATGCTGATCAGGATAAAGACACGCTAATTAATGTAGCGAATAGTCTGCTCTCTGATATTACGCAGATGGCGGGTGTGATTACACTGCCTAAAAGTGGCCAGTTAAATCTACGGCGTATTGAATTCCTGCCTTTGCCAGACAGAAAAATTCTGGCGATTCTGGTGGTTAATGAAAAGGATGTGCAGAACCGTATTGTGCATGTGGATAAGGATTACACGCAGGACGAGCTAATTAAAGTGTCTAATTACCTGAATCAGCATTTTATGGGTAAGGATATTTTTCAGATTCGTGCGTTGCTGGTGCAGGAAATGCAAAATGCTCGAACCGAGGTGGATGCGCTGATGGAAGCTGCGGTAATTCTTGCCGATCAGGCGCTTAAACCTGAAGCTGATGATGAAGCCTATCGTTTACAGGGGCAGGCTAATTTAATTCGTTTTAATGAAAATGACAATGCCATTCAGCTGCAGCAATTATTTCAGGTATTTCAGAATAAACGTGACATGCTGGGGCTGTTAGATCGCTGTATTCAGGCTGATGATATGCAGGTGTTTATAGGTTCAGAGGCCGGTATAGACGGGCTGGAAGATTTCAGCGTGATTTCTGTGCCCTATGGAACAGCCGAGCAAACTCTGGGTGTTCTGGGGGTGATCGGGCCAACGCGGATGGAATACAGTAAAGTTATTTCGGCAGTGAATATTACTGCGCGGTTTTTGAGTCTGGCGTTGGGTGCTGATAAAATTTAGAAACAGGTTGTGCGCAAATGAACGCAAATAAAATTAAAAGCTTATTCTGGGTGTAATACGCCGCAGGCGCATGAACCTGAAATATTTGCGTCATTCCCGTTCATTTGCGCACAACCTGCTTTTAAATCTTTTAGCTTTTAACCCCTTGAATCCCCAACGAATATCCCCATATTGCTATCAGACCTAAATTTTTAATGGAGAACAGACAATGTCAAACGAGGAAATCCTCGATAAGAATCAACAGGATGCAGCCGTTGAAGGCGAGCTGCTTAATGCTGAAGAAGAAGCGCTTGATGCGGTAAATGAAACCGAAGGTGAAGCCCTGTCTCCAGAGGAGATGATTGAGCGCCTGGAAGTGGCGGAAAAGAAAGCCACTGAAAACTGGGATCAGCTACTGCGCACCAAGGCCGAGATGGATAATATCCGTCGGCGCACGCAGAAAGATCTGGAGAATGCCCATAAGTTTGCATTAGAGAAGTTTATCTCTGAAATGCTGGCGGTTAAAGATAGCCTTGAACTGGGTGTAAATGCAGCGCAGCAGGAAGCGGCTTCGGTAGAAAGCCTGCGCGAAGGCAGTGAAATGACTCTCAGTATGTTGAGCAGCGTATTTGAAAAATTTAATGTAGTTGAGCTGGATCCGGTGGGTGAGAAATTTAATGCAGATCACCATCAGGCGATGTCAATGCAGCCCAGCGATGAGCATGAACCGAATACGGTGATGGCGGTGATGCAGAAAGGTTATCTATTAAATGATCGTCTGGTGCGCCCGGCAATGGTGATGGTGTCGAAGGCAGCTGAGTAGCCTTAGCCCCCTCTTAGAAAAAGAGGGGCTGGGGGAGATTTGAAATCTTTAAATATTTAAATCCCCCTCATTCCCCTTTTTCTAAGGGGGAGGCTTAAAAGAAACACACCTAAACCATTGAAAAATAAATACCTGCCCTTATTTAAGGGTTAACAAAGAAATCGTAGCAAAAACGTTACAACAAATTTAGCATTTGGAGCAAAACATGGCAAAAATTATCGGCATCGATCTGGGTACAACTAACTCATGTGTCGCCATTATGGATGGTGATGCACCCCGTATTATTGAAAACTCTGAGGGTGATCGTACCACCCCGTCTATCGTGGCTTTCGGTGAAGGCGATGAGGTTATGGTTGGCCAGTCTGCAAAGCGTCAGGCCGTCACTAACCCGGAAAATACACTGTTCGCAGTTAAGCGTCTCATCGGCCGTCGTTTCGACGAAGAAGTGGTACAGCGCGATATTAAGCTGGTTCCCTATGAAATTATTAAAGCTGACAATGGTGATGCGTGGATAACAGCACGTGGCAACAAAATGGCACCACCAGAAGTCGCCGCACGTGTTCTGCAGAAAATGAAGAAAACCGCGGAAGATTATCTGGGTGAAGAAGTCACCGAAGCGGTTGTAACCGTTCCGGCTTACTTTAATGACTCACAACGTCAGGCAACTAAAGATGCGGGTAAAATCGCCGGTCTTGAAGTTAAGCGTATTATCAATGAGCCAACTGCTGCGGCACTGGCTTACGGTATGGACAAAAAGCTGAAAGGCGATTCTACCATTGCAGTATATGATCTCGGTGGTGGTACATTTGACGTATCGATTATCGAAATTGCAGAAATTGATGGCGAGCATCAGTTTGAAGTTCTGGCTACCAACGGTGATACATTCCTTGGTGGTGAAGATTTCGATATGCGTTTGATTGATTATCTCTCAGACGAGTTTAAGAAAGATACAGGCATGGATCTGCATAATGATCCACTGGCACTGCAGCGCTTGAAAGAAGCGGCAGAGAAAGCCAAAATTGAGCTGTCTAATAGTGCGCAAACGGATATTAACCTGCCTTACATTACTGCAGATGCATCCGGCCCTAAACACCTCAATTTGAAACTGACTCGCGCCAAGCTTGAGTCACTGGTTGAAGATCTGGTTGAACGTACCATGGAGCCGTGCAAAACAGCTCTAGCGGATGCGGGTCTGAGTGTCGGTGAAATCGATGACATTATATTGGTCGGTGGCCAGAGTCGTATGCCAATGGTTCAGGAAGCGGTGAAAAACTTCTTCGGCAAAGAAGCGCGTAAGGATGTGAATCCGGACGAAGCGGTTGCCATGGGTGCTTCGATTCAGGGTGGTGTTTTAGGCGGCGATGTTAATGACATTCTTCTGCTGGACGTAACACCTCTGTCTCTGGGTATCGAAACCATGGGCGGTGTTATGACCAAACTGGTTGAGAAAAATACAACGATTCCGACTAAAGCGGCACAGGTTTTCTCAACAGCGGATGACAACCAGTCTGCGGTAACGGTTCATGTACTGCAGGGTGAACGTGAAATGGCGACAGGTAATAAGTCTCTGGGTCGTTTTGATCTGCAGGATATTCCACCAGCCGCTCGCGGTGTACCGCAAATCGAAGTGTCTTTCGACATTGATGCAAACGGTATTCTGAATGTATCGGCGAAAGATAA
>CAZHEA010000064.1:0-18136 GCA_964531165.1 uncultured Thiotrichaceae bacterium | reverse complement strand
ATTTGCCAGGCCTCTTCAGTAATCGCCTGAATAGCAGAAAGGTTTTCTGGCGTAAATACTTTGCCATTTTTTGGTGAGATAACAAACATTACATTGTCATCTTTAGTATAGGTATCCTGCAAATTTTCAAAAGCATTGAGTTGTGGATTATCTTTACTGAAAAACACACGATAATCATTTGAAAACGGCATCAATTTTGGTGCACCCGTACCAAACAGGTAAACCACTGCAAGCGCAAGCAGAATGACAAGGTAGCGCCACTTCAAAATCCATTCGGTGTATCTAACAAGCATGGTGTTCTCCGGGTTGTGAGTTTTCATTTTGGGGTAGGTTATCTTTTACGATTATTTAATAGTTCGACTTCTTCAGAAAATAGTTCAGTGCATAGCTTTTCACGCAGTGCATAAATATCAAATTCGATACTCAATGGTTGCCACTGGTAACTGTCTAATAATTTATGGCTGTTTACCCACATCATTTCCAGTGGTTGTTGTATGCCGAGCTGATCAAACGGTATGCCGGATAAATGTAAAAGATTCGAGCCGTATCCCATGCTCCATAAACCCAGAAAAATACTGTCCGGCACAAAAGGCTGGTTGGGTGGGATATCGCCGTCATTAATTGCATCGTTTACAATTTCTACCACAACGTCAGTAATTTGCTTTTCGAGTTGCAGCAGTTCTATTTGTTTTTCCAGGGGGATCTTTTCCCGTACAGCTGCGGATTTGATAATTTGCAAATTCTGTAATTCATCAGGATGAAGCTGTGCATATAAACTGTGGGCAATACCAACCGCCGCAATGCGCTCACGGTGGTTTCCGTTATGGTTTTTTGCCCGCGTAAACATTTCAATTAGATTGCTAACACAGCGACAACTAATACCACTGATAATTTCTTCCTTACTACAGAAATGGTTATAAACTGTACCTTTGGAATACTCAATTTCAGAGGCGATACGCTCCATGGTTAAACTCTGTAAACCATCTTCGCGTAATATGACTTGTGCCGTATCGAGAATAAGTTGCTCGCGCTCAAACAATTCCCGCTGTTTGCGGGTCATGTTTTCAGGTGTCGCTGGATGATGTCTTTTTGTCATGGCGATAGAATATGACGGTACGTCAAAAAATGTCAACAAGTTTATTAGTTAGACGAATGTATTATTATGCTCGGGCTCATTCTCAGATCTAGTTTGAGAGTCCAGGTGCTTGTTTAATAAAGGTATTACTGGAAAGTTGCTGCAGCATAAAATGCGCAACATTTTTTCGGGAAATGCTCAAACTCAGGCTTTTATCGTCATCAGGGAAATCAAACCGGTATTTCTCGGTTGCTTGATTATCTGTAAATGCGGCGGGCCGAACCAGTGTCCAGTCAAGTGAACTGTTCTTTACAATGGTTTCCTGTATTGCATGATCTTTAAATACGTTACGTAAGATTAGCCCGAACATAATGGTTTTCCAGTATAAATTTAGATTGTTATAGCTGTCACCCATTCCCAGTGTGGTCTGGCAGATCAGACGTTTTATGTTGAGCTGAGTCATTGCCTTCACAATATTATAGGTGCCGGTAGAGCGCACATCGCCGCTTAACTTTTTTGAACCGAGGGTGATAAGAACTGCATCGCAGCCTTTTATGGCTTCTGCAACGCAATTAAATTGAAACACATCACCTGCAAAATAAATCAAATTTGGATGATCGATATTAAGATTATGAGGATTACGAGCAAATGCGATAACCTGATGCTGGTTGTCCAGTGCCTGTGTTACGAGGTGGCGGCCAATGCTGCCGGTTGCTCCGAAAATGATAATTTTCATATTGATCTCCTGATTACTTTACACAGTGTCAATTGACTGTTTTTTGATTAGGCGCTAAACTTTACATCATGTCAAGTAAAAGTAATGAAACAAGAAACCGCATTCTCGATGCCGCCTGGAAATTATTAGAAGCCGGCCAGGGGCAGGGTGTGCGTATGTCTGATATTGCGAAGCAGGCGGGCATCAGTCGGCAGGCGCTTTACCTGCATTTTAGTAAGCGCTCAGAGCTACTGATTGCCACCACCCGCTATATTGATGAGGTAAAGAATGTAGAAGCGCGGCTGGAAGCCAGTCGCCTTGCATCAGGTGGACGTGAAAGGCTGAATGCTTATATCGATGCCTGGAGTCATTACATACCGGAAATTTATGGTGTCGCCCGGGCATTATTATCGATGAAAGAAACAGATGAGGCAGCAGCGATGGCGTGGGATGACCGTATGTCGGCATTTCGCGAGGGCTGTGAAGCTGCAATAACTGCACTGCATAAGGATGGCGAGCTTATGCCGGTTTACTCTGTTCAGCAGGCAACCGATATACTCTGGACGTTATTATCAGTAAGAAACTGGGAACAGTTTACGGTTGACTGTGGCTGGTCTCGAAAAAAATACAATGAGACCACGAAGTTACTGGCTCACCAAATATTCGTAACTGATAAAATCCCCGACTAATTAGATAAATAATATTTTAAAAAGAAATAGATATGCAATATGATTTTAAAGATCTGGCTTATGTTTACGCAAAGCCCGTGGCTAAAGGACGTCTGAAAGCGCAGAACAGTGATTTTCGGGTAGATGAAATTATGCCGATAGAAACTTCCGGTGAAGGTGAGCATTTATGGATGCTGATAGAAAAGGACGGTTCTAATACAGATTGGGTTGCTCAGCAACTGGCAAAACATGCCGGGGTTAAATCCATGGCGGTGAGCTATGCTGGGATGAAAGACCGGCATGCGATTACGACTCAGTGGTTTAGTCTGCATTTACCGGGGATGGAAAATCCGGATTTTTCAACGTTAGAAACCGATGAATTTAAAATTTTAAAAATGTCACGTCATAATCGAAAACTGAAACGAGGGGCACTATCCGGAAACCGCTTTCAAATTTGTATTACAGAATTAAGCGGGGATACTCAATTACTTGAAGAAACATTACAGATTATCAAAAAACAGGGTGTACCTAACTATTTTGGTGAGCAGCGCTTTGGGCGTGAGATGGGTAATCTCAGCAAAGCTGAAAAAATGTTTAACCGGGAGCTCAAGAAAGTTAAAAAGCAGCAGCGTGGTTTATATTTATCATCGGCACGTTCATGGATCTTTAATCAGGTTTTATCCGCCCGTATTCAGCAGCAAAGCTGGTTGTCACCGATGGCGGGCGAAGTCTATATGTTAAATGGCAAGTCGGCCTGTTTTATTAGTGAAAACAATGATGAAGAAGTGCTGCGCTTACAGAATAAAGAAATTAATTTAACCGCCTGTTTATGGGGCGAAGGTGAAAGCATGTCAAAAGATGATGTGCTAAAGCTTGAACAGAATATTGCAACGGATTTTAAAAACTTAGCTGATGGACTGGAGTCTGCCAGATTAAAACAGGAACGACGTTCAATGAGGCTGGTGCCTGATAATTTAAGCTGGGATTTGTCTGATAATGCACTGGAGATAAAATTTGATTTGCCAGCGGGGACTTTTGCAACAATGGTGTTACGTGAGTGTATCACCGTAAGTGCTTAGATCTTGTAGGCGTTAGCTTTAGATGATGATAATAAAACGCGATGTAAAGCGAGTTGTTTAATTTAATAATTCTGCTCGCTTCTCATGGCAGAATATTTCATCAGCTAAAGCTAACTCCAACGTGTTGTTATTTAAAATTAATTATATTTTTTTACTGGCTCCAGTGGTTTTATGTCGTCAGAAAGTCATTTATCTATATTACTGAATATACATCTGAGCAACCCCCGCAATATTGTCTTCTGCAAAGCCATTTTTAATAGCCAGTTTGTAGTTTAAGTGTGATGCAATAATAGTTGGGGTTTTAGCGTTGAGTTGTTCAGCCAGATTAAGCAGATAGGAAAAATCTTTCTCAACTAAATTAATGGGAAAAAAAGGTTCGAAGTTTTCTCTGGCAATCAAATTACCTATACCCTGCAGAGCCAGGCTGGTAGTGGGAAGTTGATTAAATAAATGTATGCTTTGCTGTTTATCAATACCGGCTTTTTGTAACAGACCAAGTACTTCACTTAGTGCCGTTACCTGCGTGCCAAAATATGCATTCACCGCTAGTTTCATGGTGGCGCCATTACCGCTTTTTCCCAGATAATGAATGGCGGATGAAAGTTTTTCTAACACACATCTGGCCTTATCTAATATGGCATTGCTGCCGCCAACCAGAAAGATAAGTGAAGCTGTTTCTACCTGAGGTCTTGATCCTAAAACCGGGGCATCTAAAAAATCTCTACCGTACTTTTTAAACGCAGAACTCAGCCTGCATATACAGTTTACAGATAAGGTGCTGGATTCAATGGCAATGGCATTATTTTTCATGGCTAACAGGGCGCCAACTTCAGAATTTAACCAGACAAACTCTGCTGCGCTATCATCACTTACCATACTTATAATCAGATCGGCATTTGATACTGCCTGGGCTGGTGTTTCAAAATAAATTGCACCTTGTTTAATTAGTTCAGTTTGATGGTTTTTACTGCGGTTATAAATTGAAAGCTTATAGCCTTCATTAATAAGTTTGTGGGCTATGCGGGAGCCCATTGCGCCCACCCCTAAAATACAGATATTTTTAATCATAATATGTATCCATTCCTAAATGTTTAATGCGCTTAATATGGCCGCGGGTTGAATGCGTTTGCGATAGTCTCCGCCCTCAGATTCGGCAAATGTTACGATACCTTCGGGGCTGATAATAAAGGTGGCTGAGACCGGTAGTTCTGCGGAACGGTCATCATAAAAACTATAAAAGTCATAACCCAGATCAGCCATTGCCTGAATCGGTTCATCAGCATTTCTAAATACCCGGGTAAACTGGCGGGCAACTTTATTGCTAGCATCGCTTAATACTTCGTATTGCAGTTCAGCGTTTTCGATGCTGGCTTTTGAGTTATCAGGCGTCATCGGGGAAATAGCCAGCAGGCTTGCGCCAGCCTGCTTTATTTGCGGAAGAATATCCTGTAAAAGTTTCAAATGTAAATTACAGTATGGGCACCAGGCGCCGCGATAAAAATTAAGTACCACCGGTCCCTGTACTAATAAGTCCTGTAGGTTAATTGTTTTTCCATCGGCATTGGGTAATGAAAAACAGGGAGCCCGCTCTGCGCTTTTAACTGCCAGTGGTGAAGGGTGTTTTTGTGCCAGTTTCTCAGCATCATTATTAAATATGCCCAATTTATCTTCAGCAAACATGCCTTTTAGCGGGTCTATAAGATTGTTACTGTTTTTTTTGTCGGTATTTATTGCGGTCATGCTGCATCTCCGTTTTTGAGGTCGTTTTATATAGGATGTGGATATTTTAATTAAGATGGTATTCGCAATAAATGGCTTTACATGCATTATATAATTGCATATTCTGCATTAATAAATGGATACTGAAACCCTCTATCTTTTTGCAGAAGTGATGCGTCAGCGCAGTTTTACTGACGTAGCTAAAGCCCGTGGAATTGCTGCATCTTCTGTGTCACGCAGTATTAGCGCGCTGGAACTGGAAGTGGGGGCGCGGTTGTTTCAGCGAACGACGCGTAAGGTGATGCCAACAGAAGCAGGGCTGCTGTACTTTGAGCGAATTAATCTGGTGCTTGAAGAGCTGGAGGTGGCGGGGCAGATTATTACTGATGATGATGGCCGACCGCACGGTACGTTAAGAATAACGGCGCCGGCTGGTTTTTCTGAAAGTTTACTTATGCCCAGAATAATTGAGTTTAACCAGTTGTATCCTGAGCTTTCTCTGGAGCTGATGCTACAGGATCGTTATACCGATTTAGTTGAAGAGCGGATAGATGTGGCGATACGGGTGGGTTCACTGAATGATTCAACTTATATTGGCCGACAGCTTTCGCCGATGGCGTTTTATATTGTTGGCAGTGCGAAGTACCTTGAACAAAATGGTATACCACAATCACCCCAGCAGTTAAGTGATCACAGTTGTTTAATATTTCCACGGGGCGGACAGAACTCCAGCTGGTTTTTTAAAAATAAGCAAAAAACGCAGCAGGTGATGATCAAGGGCAGGCATTTAATTACGCAATCGTCAGCAACTAAACAATGTACTCTGGCGGGTATGGGGTTGTCGTTACTACCTGACTGGCTAGTGCAGGAAGAAATTGATAAAGGGGAACTGGTTAGATTATTCGCTGATTTTCAGGTAACAGCGACTGACTATAAAGGTGCTATCTGGTTACTCTATCCTTCAAGAGAGTATTTACCGGCTAAAGTTCGAGTATTTAGTGATTTTCTAGTTAGCCGGTTTGCGCAAAAATAGTTCAGGCATTAAATCAATTTTTCCAGTAATGCGACGTACTGATCAGCCGGCAGAGGCGGGCTCCAGAAATACCCCTGACCGTAATCTATACCCAGTTCTTTTATTTTATCTAACTGCCCCTGAGTTTCGATACCTTCAGCAACCAGTTTAATTTCAAAGCCTTTGGCTAGACCGAAAATCGCATTAACGATAGCGATATCATCCGGGTCGTGCAGAATACCATCGGTAAAAGATTTATCGATTTTAATAATATCAATAGGCAGGCGTTTTAAATACGAGAGCGAAGCATAGCCGGTTCCAAAATCATCGATGGAAATTTTTACTCCCATATCGTGTAACTGATTTAAAATTGACTCGGCCTGATTTTCATTTTTTAGTAATGTGCTTTCGGTCAGTTCCAGCTCAATGTGTGTTGCGTCTAACTGATGCTTATCTAAAGTTTGTTGCAACAGAGTAACTAGATCCTGCTCTTTAAACTGGCGAGCTGAAACATTAATAGAAATATTGGTAACCGGGATGTTCTCATCCTGCCAGCGTTTAAACTGTGCACAGGATTTTTCAATAACTTGTTGTCCCAATTGAATGATTAAACCGGTTTCTTCTGCAATCGGTATAAATTCGTCCGGTGGAATAATACCTTGTTCCGGATGGTTCCAACGAACCAGTGCTTCCATACCATTGGCTTCATCGGTAATTAAATCGACTTTGGGCTGGTAGTAAACAACCAGTTCATCGTTGTCCAGTGCACGGCGTAAATTATTTTCCAGCTCAAGTCTACGACGTGCTGTTTTGCCAAGCTCAGGTGAGTAAAATTCGTAAACATTTCCACCCCGGTCTTTGGCGCGGTAGAGTGCCGAGTCGGCATTACTTAACAGGCTGCCAATATCTTCGCCATCCTGTGGATAAATGCTAATACCGATACTGGCTTTAATATGAATATCCTGATCCATAATGGTCATGCTATGTTCAATGGCACGGGAGAATTTCTCTGCCATTAAACCGACATCTTCTAATTGTTGAATATTTTCAATAATTAAATTGAATTCATCGCCGCCACTGCGCGATAGCGTATCCGTAGTACGTATTTTTTTACGCAAACGGTTGGCGACGGATGAAATAACTTTATCGCCATTATGATGTCCGAGGGTTTCATTGATAAGTTTAAGGTTATCAATATCGACCATTAATAATGCCATCATGGATTTATTGCGTTGCGCGCGCAACGTGGCAGATTCAAGTCTGTCGAGCAGCAGTGTGCGATTGGGTAAGCCGGTTAGTGAGTCGTGAAATTCAAGGCGTTTAACTTTCTGGCGATTTTTTTCACTTTCGACAATGCGCTTTACCCGTTGTTTAAAAACTGACCAGTTAATGGGTTTGGTGACATAATCGATAGCACCCGCTGCAAATGCATTGCTGACTGAAGTGTCATCGTCCAGCGATGTGATAATAAGCACCGGGGGCGGGTTGGCTATTTGAAATGTAATTTCTTTACAGGCGCTGATACCATCTACATCCGGCATCACAAAATCAAATATAGCAAGATCGTAGGTAAATTCCCGACACAGTTCAATAGCCTCCATCCCTGAACGGGCCTCGGTCACATCATAATTTTCATTCGTTAAAATGTGTCGTAATAAAAGAAGTATTGACGGGTCATCGTCTGCAATAATGATATTGCCGGCTTTGCTGGGAGGGGCATCCATAACGAACAGTTTATCCAATAGATAATAAGTCTCTAATAAAAGATTAGCACAAGAATTCTAAATTGCTCTACAGGGTGGTAAGTATTGTGTTATTTCTATGAATAACAGAAACTGTTGATATTTATCATTAATCACAGGTCATAAGATAATACGTAACTGGTTGTGAATTTGTTGCCATTTTCAGTAAAAAGGCACTGAAAATTGAGAATCTAACTTGGTTAGAATGGCATTGCAGGTTATCATTAGACGATAGATTTTTTCCATTGTCATGTCGTATATGGCACATAATTTTATAAGATTTAAGAATGAATCCCAATTTTCTGGAATTTGAACAGCCCATTGCCGAACTAGAAGCTAAAATTGAAGAGCTTCGCTATGTGGGTGATGATACTGAAATCAATATCGGTGAGGAGATTTCTCGTCTACAGGGTAAATGTAAAAACCTGACGGAGTCGATCTTCACAAAACTATCCTCCTGGCAGACATCACAGCTGGCACGTCATCCTCAGCGTCCGCATACGCTTGATTATATTGATCGTATTTTTACCGATTTCGAAGAGCTACATGGCGATCGGGCCTATGCGGATGATAAAGCGCTGGTAGGCGGTCTGGCACGGTTGGATGGTAAGCCGGTAATGATTATCGGCCAGCAGAAAGGTCGGGACACCAAAGAAAAAATACGCCGTAATTTTGGTATGCCGCGCCCGGAAGGTTACCGTAAGGCTTTGCGCCTGATGAAAATGGCCGAGCGCTTTAAAATACCGGTGATTACTTTTATTGATACACCGGGTGCATACCCGGGGATTGGCGCGGAAGAGCGTGGCCAGTCGGAAGCGATTGCACGCAATCTGTTTGAAATGGCAGCACTGAAAACGCCGATTATCTGCACGGTAATTGGTGAAGGTGGCTCCGGTGGGGCGCTGGCAATTGGTGTGGGTGACCGGGTGATGATGCTTCAATACAGCACTTATTCAGTTATTTCACCGGAAGGTTGCGCATCTATTCTATGGAAAAGCGCCGAGCGTGCTCAGGATGCAGCTGAAGCGCTGGGTATTACTTCAGGCCGGCTGAAAGAGCTGGGCCTGATTGATCAGATTATTGATGAACCGCTGGGCAGTGCCTATCGGGATGTGGATATTACCGCACGTAATATTCGTCAGGCACTGAAAGATAGTCTGGACAATCTTAATCAGATGGGGATCGACAAACTACTTGATGCTCGCTATCAACGTCTGATGAATTATGGTCAATACACCGAATAGTCAATTTACCCCAAAAAACAATTTCCAACTTGATGCTGAATATCTGATTCAGCAGTTATCGCAATTCGCGTTACAGCATAATATTAAAACCTGGTGCCTGGCCTATAGTGGCGGGGTCGATTCTCAGGTTTTATTACATCTTCTAAGCCTTACAAAACTTAATGTCAGCGCTATTTATATAGACCATGGCTTACAGGCTCAATCGGTTGACTGGGCTGAGCATTGTCGACAACAGTGTGATCAGTATGATATTGCCTTTCAGGTTATTAAGGTCAATGCGCTGCCAACGCAGGGTGAAAGCCCGGAAGCGGCGGCTCGAACTGTACGTTATAAGGCACTTAAACAACAGATTGCAGATGACAGTTGCTTGTTAACCGCGCAGCATCAGGATGACCAGGGGGAGACGATTTTAATACAGCTTTTGCGTGGCGGTGGTGCAGCAGGACTGGCTGGAATGCCAGACATTGCTAAATTTGCTAAAGGCTGGCATGCGCGACCGTTACTCAATATCACCCGAAAAAGCATTCTGACTTATGCCAGTAAACATCAGTTAAGCTGGGTTGAAGATCCAACAAATCAGCATGAAAATTTCGATAGAAACTACTTGCGCCACTCGGTACTTGCCAAAATTAGCCAAAGATGGCCAGCGGTTAATAAAACCCTACAAATATTTGCTCATCAGCAGGCAGAAAATTCTCAGTTACTTGATGCATTGGCCGAAATAGATTTAAGAGCTTGTTTATTAAATGATAATACTCTGGATATTTGTCAATTAAATAAAAACAATGATGCGCGGGTGAGAAACACGATACGTTACTGGCTTAAATCAATGCAGTTGAAAATGCCTTCAAGATCAGTGCTCGGACAGATAGTAGAGCAGATGCTAACCGTACCCGCTTCATCAACTGCATTAGTTGGCTGGGCGGATATTGAAATTCGTTGTTTTAGAAATAAACTGTATTGCTTAAAAAAAATGAATCATGATGCGAGTCAGGTTTATAAGTGGCCTGCAAAGAATTCGCTATTTATAAAGTCAATTCAAAAAAAATTGTCAATTAACCAGATGCAACCAGAAGATGAAGCAAAGTTTAGTCTTAATAAAAGTGTTCTATCATTAGACTTAATCGTTAGATTTCGGCAGGGTGGTGAGCATTTAAAACCTGCAGGCAGAAATGCACATCATGATTTAAAGTACCTGTTTCAGGAAGCCGCTGTACCTCCCTGGCTCAGAGATAAAACGCCGTTGATATATGGGGATGGGGAGTTAATCGCGATTGCAGGGTATTATATTGCTGATGAGTTTTCATCCTTACAGAGTGGGTTGGAGATACGTCTTGACGATTGTATGGAATAATGTGTTATGGTTATTTTTGTACTAAAGATCAGTTTAGGGAAAAAGTAGAGTAAGGAAAGTGATTAAAATTAGAATCAATAGATATAATCTATATTCAAATAAACATATTTCGTGAGAAAAATTAGCGTCTAAAAATAATAAATATCAATGAATTACAGGGAGTGGATTTATCATGACAAGTGTTGAGTCAAATGACGATATTAATAAACATTTAGCCTATAAAGAGTTGGTGATAGAGCTAGAAAATTTTTCCTATTTACATACAGGGATAAATAATGAAGAAAGTTCTTTATATGTTGGTCGTGAAAAATTAATTGAAAAACTTGTTAATATTCTGCATGAGTCATCCGGAGGCAGAGGAAGTTATTTGATATCAGGGTATCGTGGTGTAGGTAAAACAAGTTTTATAAAAAAAGTAATAGACAGGTACAAAAGCACATTAAAGTATAAAGATCGCGTAAAAGAAGTAGTCAGTATTAATATTAATCTCGGTGATAAAAGTCGGTTGTCACCACAGGATATTTATTATTCTATTGCTAATATCCTGCATCAGAATTTAAGTAAAGTTCATGTTCGTTCTAGTTTCCTGGTTAACAGGTTTAATCCCTTATTATATGTGTCGTTGTTTGTATTGGCATTGATTGTGATTGTCGTTATTTGTCCTGCGATGAGTATCATATTTGATTTTGCCGGGGCTACAGGTTTTGTAGTGTTGGTTTATATGCTGCAGGGAAGTGTATATAGATGCAAAAATAATGTTATCAAAGAATTAAGTGAGCTACAGGAATTAATGTTAAGGCTTGAAAATGAGGTAATTGATTCCAGCTCTATTGGCCTTGTAAATAAGTATTTACAACTAAATAATAAACGAAACGTGAAATCTTATGTGATGAATGCACGGGTTGTAGAGGAGAAACTAAGAGTAATTATTGATGGCTTAAGTACAAAAAAAGTGAATGTTGTCGTCGTGTTTGATGAACTTGATAAGTTGTCTGAGCGCGACATTGACTATGCCGGTGATTCGGGTAAAACAGGTGTTTCTAGTGGAGGTGATGCAGAAAATAAAGTGCATAAAATAAACAATCTTTTAAGCGATGTGAAAAACTTTATTACAACGGTACATGCAAGGTTTATATTCATATCTGGAAGAGAAACACTAGATAGTTTTTTTTCAGAAAGAGACAGTGCAAACTCACTTTATGAAAGCCTGTTTGACCAGGTTTTCGAATTGCCGAGTTTATTGACGGATGGAAATAAAGATAGAAAAGGTAATGCGTCAATTTCAAGAAATGTTGAACGATATTTATGCTGTAGATTAGGGCAGAAGAAAAATGATGAAAACGAGAATGAACCATTTAAAAGTCTAAATAACTATTATCAAAACAATTCCGGGATAATCAATGAAGAGCTTAACAGGGAAGTGGTGTTGGCCTTAAGGAATTTGATACAGTATCTAAGTTTTCATTCATGGGGAAATCCCAAGCGTCTATCGTCAATATTTGAGAGCTTTATTAAACAGGCATCATCAAAAGAAGTTAATAGAAACCAGTATTTTATGGTGGTGGAAAAAGATTTAAATGAGAATGCTGAAAATATCGATAAATCTGTATTTATAGCGATCATTAAAGCTATAAATTTTAATAAAAATAATAATGAAGGTGAAGATGTTAAGTTCTGGCTAAATTTATCTTTTAATCAGCAAAGAAGTATGGCATTTTGTAGCGGCCTGTTTACATTGTTTCAACATCAGTTAAGTCGAGAAGTTTCTACGATTGGCGATAAACTTACGGTTTCATCGCTTTCTGCATTGCAATTTATTCTTAAATTTCATCAATATGCGTTTACCCGTGAGTCACTGCACAGGATGTCAGAGGCGTTAAATATTTATAGAGCACCTGAGTTTAATGTTGTTGTAGATGATCTTCTAACGCATGTATTTAAGCCCTATATAAGAAGGGTTCGTAACGGTGCATATCGATATCGTTTTCAGAGTGGTTTTGAGCAGGAAATCAGATATGTGTCATCAATCAGTGATCTTGAATCGGCATCATTTAACTTTTCTCTGGATGCAATGAATCGTGTTAAATCATATTTCGAAAATATATTTTTGAATGAGCATTCCTGTAGCAATGTACGATCTAAAGCCGCAATTGTTCTGGGTGATATGAATGCAATTGAGCAATCGTATAATTCAGCTGCAAGATATTATGCGGCGGCGATTCATTATCTATCATTTGAAATAGAGGCAGGGTGTAATCATATTATCAATGACCTGGATTTGATAACGAGCTATCTTGAAGCGGTGACTAAATATGGGGATCTTGAAGAACATCGACAAAACTATAATAAAGCAGCAGTGTTTTATGCTCAGGCAAGTGATTTTTTAAGAACTATCTCCTTGCCTGAAAAAACCTGTAATCTGGATGCTGTTTTATCGGGAGATTCAAAATGGGAAATTTATAAGCATGCATATTGGGCAGGAATATTCTTGTCGCTTAAGCGTAGCCCGGTGTCTGATGTGAATATAATAATTCATAATGAATTTAAGAATAAGTTATACAATACGGGATCTGACCCAAGATATTTTTTGAGGCTGGCTAATTTTTTGTTTTTTAATGGTTCAGAAAATATGGAATTAGCAGCGGGTAATTACTATACGGCGGCTGAAAGCGCATTAAATAATTGGCCAGTTAAAAGTGAGAGGCGAGAGTATATTGTCAGTGCAGGTTATTCAGGTATGTCGGAATCAATACTCGTCTATAAATCTAATAATCTGCTAAAAAACCTTACAAGGAAGCAAGTTAAAGATGGTAATGATGAATGCATCAATTGCGATGAAGTAAGAAATGTTTTGATTAAAGGTGTCGTCAGCAGTTTGAACGATAAAGCGTTTAAGGTTTATGACCAATATTTTCATTCTTTGAATGGTGAGGGTGTTGGCATTACTTGTGTAAGTGTTTTTGATAAGTTGAGAATATCTGCAGAGGGATTTCTGGAAATAAATTTATATACGGCAGCGCTTATTGTATATTTAAAATTAATTGCATATAGGCTGACTATGCTTGATGCATTTAAAAATTGCAAAGATGCAGTTGATAAGGGTGTTACGGTTAAAAAAATAGATGAATATTTTGAACAGATTAATGCTTATGCATTGCAGGCGGCTAAATGTATTAGCCTTGCAAGGCAGATAGACTCATCCCAGTCTATAAAAACGCTTGAGTTTCGAGACTATTCTAATCTGGATGAAAGAAATTCAAATGTTGATTTGCTCACACAGTTATTTGATATGTTTATTTCAGCTGACAAAGATTACCCGTCTAAAGATAATGCATTTTGGCAGCATTCATTGTGGGGGCAGAAGCTAGCATCACTTCTTTATTGGGGAGAATATGTTAAATCTAAAATCATTAATGATTATGAAAGTTATGTTCTACCTAAAAAAATACAAAATAAGCATTTTGAACCATCTAAAGTGCCGTCCTTGTCAATAAGGGCCAGTATTTTAATGCGTTGGGTATATTCCCGGGCGTTAATAAAGGAGAGGTTATATGTGGATGGAAAAATTAATGAATTTAAGTTGCGGATATTAAGTCCATCAATCGAGAAAAATATTTCATCTGAATGGAGGGATGCGTATATTGCTTCTAGAAACATGTATTTTATTTTACTGGATGTCAGTATTATTTCTCGAAAAAATCTGGATTTGGTGTATCCGACTTTAGCTCATATATACTATATACAGTGGAGCTTGCTGGAGTGCCTGGTGCGCATTGTTATAAACAACAAACAGCTTATGGAATATAATAAGCTAACGTCATTCAGGTCTGTTTGTCGATTTGTTCAGGAAAAATTTACAGACCTTGATTATGTGTTTGGTGGTCGCGAAGAAATAGCGCCATCACATTTCGATTATGAATACGTTTATACAAAGTTGCAGATACATTTAAATGATATTATTACTATTAACGATGAAACGAGTCGTGTAAGGACGAGTATCTTACAGCAAAAATATTTTTTTCATGACGATCATAGTGATCAGGAATTTCATATGGACTGGACGTTATCACATATGTTTTCACCAGCAGCATTTAGTTTACGTTGTGAAGTTAAACAAAAGCACAGTGAGTTATTAACTATGTTGAACTAATCTAAAATTAATATTTATTGATCGGGGTTTATCAGTGTCGCATCCAGTTGCACCCCAAGGGTTCCTCTAGGTACCATTAAGTTTAGTTTTTCACCATCACGTAATATTTCAACATTGGTATAACTGCCAATTTCACCTTCAATGGTTGCTGCTCTAATATCAGGCCAGGCTAGTATTTTTTTATTGTCATACGTAAGAATGACATCGCCTGCTTCAAATCCTGATGTTTCGGCGGGAGAGTTAGATATTACTGATCTAACTTTGACTCGATTATTTTGGCCGCCGGAATATAAATACTGATCATAACTTTCATCGCCCATTTCACCACGCAATGAAATTTTATTTTTGTTTAACTGGCGTAACTCTTTGTTGTATTTTCGACGCTCTGCAGAGTTGGATCGCTGAATAAGGTTTTGTAATTGCAGGCGTCTGTAATCTTGCTGGCCGATACGTCGAAGAATGTCTTCAGCCACGTCCGGGCTAATTCCAGCTTTAGTCAGGCTTGTTTTATCAGGTGTGATGTAAGTATTTCTTGGGCTTATTTTATCAGCAGATGCTGCGTTGTTCTGGGCTTGATTTTTTTGCAGTGCTTCAATCTGAATTTGCATGCCTTCTATTTTCAGTAGCAGTGCCTGCATCTGGTATTCGCTATCAGTGGAGTTGTTCTTTTTTTGAAATGGGTTTGATAAATGATTATTGTTCTTTGACGGTTGCGTTGTATTGATTAACAATTTAGCCGGTAAGCTATTAATGCCATCGTTGTTGTTATGCAGCTTATTACCGAAATAACCCCCTATCAATCCCATCATTAATGCAATCAGCAGGGTAGGTAAATGTGAATTCATAAGGGGTAAGTAGGTATGCTAAATAAAGTTTAGCTGTTGTCTTTAATGGCGCAATCGCCAGCATGCTTAAGGCCGAACTTTTTCATTATCAGTGCTGGAGGGCAAAAACCGGTGAAAGAGCTCTGGAAACAGTTAAAGCCTATAAACAGAGTGAACCATGTCCACATTGGGTTATGAAATATGGCCAGTAATGAAGTGATCATTACCATGGTGCCGCCGAGGGCAAAAAGTGCGCGTTCGATTGTCATTGTTGTTTCTCCAGTTTGTAGTTAATGCGTATCAACGGATAAGTTTAAAAATATTAATGGCGAGTTTTGTTACGGTTTTCCCACATGTTAGTCGCCAGCTCTAATGCAGTTTCGGGTGTTTGTGCTTTATTTAGCAGACGCAGGGCAATAGCGGTAGTACCAATAATTGCAGCCTGTGCATATTCGTCTGTTTGTTCACCACGCCAGAAGGGGCCGAGTCGATTTTCATCAAGGCTGCTTTCTTTCACATGACGTTTAGCAAACATAGCGGGCCACTCCTCATCCCAGGTTTTACCGTCAATGGCATAAGATACGGTGCATTTGGTGTCAGGGTTACGTTCAACTTCGCCGGCCTCACCTTTGAAAACAGCGATTTTTTCTTCGCCCATAATATTAGCGGCATACTGATGAACTGACTGATAGCCGGGATGGAAAATAGCTTGAATAGAGTGAGGTGCCTGTAACGGGTTAATCATGCGTCCGACTGTGTGAATAGGTGAGCGCAGGCCTAATAATGGGCGTAACTCGATAATGTCTTTGAGACGGCTGCTAATCGTACTGATTGGCATATAGCAGAAATTATTTTTTTCGATCTGCTGCTTGGCATGATCCAGAGTCTTACTGGTTTCTATGCCCAGAGGTTTCAGTACTTCAGATGTGTACATGCGGCCCGGTGTATGCCCTTCTGCACCGTGCATGCAAACTTTAATACCGTTATCTGCCAGTAACAAAGCACTTAAAACATACCAGGGAGAGTGGCGACGTTTACCCGCATAGGATGACCAGTCGAGATCTGCAAAGGCTTGTTTATCTTGCTGCAGATAGTGGCGAATCGCTTTTACAAAGCCGGCAACTTCCTCTGGAGTTTCTTCTTTTACCCGTAACAGCATTAAAAATGCACCGAGTTGTTCAGGCGTGACTTTATCTTCTAAAACCATGCTCATAGCTTCAAATGATTCTTCACCGGTTAAGCCCCGTGAGCCATTTTTGCCTTTACCGAGGATACGTATAAAAGGTGCGAAGGGATGTTCTTCTTGCATAGGAGTCTCGAATAGTCGTAGTTTGGGGTATTCTAAAGACTAATCGCTAGAATATAAACCCATTAGCGGAAGGTTATATAGGGTCAAACCATATTAATCAGTAGAACGATAAAGCCAATAACCGCAGCCAGTGGGACGATAAACCCCATCCAGTCATTCATAGTGCCTTTTGGAGAGTTCGCCACAGCATGTTTCATGCGTGGCCACATGAATACCAGCATTGCAATTAGAAAAACGGCACTGCCTATTTTTAACCAGTCCATAATATTCTCTGTAAAAATTAGTTGGATAAAGTAGCACGCCCCGGAAGGCCGGGGCGTGCAGGTAAAGCAATTGTATCAGGTCTAAATGATGAAATTAATCATCGCCACCAAATGCGCTAAGCAGGTGTAGCAGGGCCTGGAACAGGTTGATGATAGACAGGAACAGGCTGGCAGTCGCCATGATGTAGTTAGTTTCACCGCCATGGATAATGGAAGATGTTTCGTACAAAATCAAACCGCTCATTAGCATCACAATAGCACCACTAATCACCAGGCTCATAATTGGCATCTGGAAGAACAAGTTAGCCAGTGCTGCAACAATAACGACCAGCATGCCTACCATCAGGAAGCCGCCCATAAAACTGAAATCTTTACGAGTTGTCAGTGCGTAGCCTGAAAGTCCGAGGAATATAACCCCGGTGCCACCAAGAGCGGTAGATACAACGCTGGGGTTAACCGCGAGGTACATATTGAGCATCGGTGCCATACCCAGGCCGATAAGCCCGGTAAAAGCGAAAATAGTCGGGATACCGGCAGCTGAGTTAGCCGTGCGAGGTAGAACAAACCAGAGAATCGCAATGGCACCAAAGGTTGCGATCATCGCCATGCCACGACCCAGACCGATTTGCATACCAATGAATGCGGTTATTGCACTAAAAATAAGTGTAATAGACAGCAGCATATAAGTATTTTTCAATACTTTATTTGTTTCAAGAATCGCTCCCTGAGAGCGGCCTATTGAGATATTTGGATTATTCATTAACTTTCCGTAATTTAAAGTTGTTAAGTTAGGTATTAGGTTACCACTGTGGTTATGACAAGGTAAAGAAAATAATAGTTCCAAAAATATACACCAAGGGTCTGGTTTTACTGAAGTTTTTTATGTATGATACCGCCCCTCGACATATACCCATTCATTTGGGCGCCGAACCTGGAGAGGTGGCAGAGTGGTCGAATGCACCGGTCTTGAAAACCGGCGTCG
>CAZHEA010000063.1:0-18970 GCA_964531165.1 uncultured Thiotrichaceae bacterium | reverse complement strand
GCCTAATAAAAATTAAGCCTAATAAAAATTAAGCCTGATAAAATTAAGCCTGGTATAAATAATACTGGTATAAATAAGTGTTTAATGAAAAACACGAACAAATATGAGAGTGATTCTTTAATTTGATGCTAGTCAATCCTGCTGATCAGCTGTTCAGGTAAAGTAGAAGGCATTAAATTAAAGAACTTATCGAAAATGTCACATTCATCTAGCTTAGATCAATCACCGTTACTGCCCGTTTTTTTATCCACACCCTTTAAGTTAATTCCGTCAGAATTTCATTCCAGGTTGATTGTTACACTCTTAAACCGTCTTCTTTCTGAACAAATAGATGAAGGAGATCTTGATTTTCTTTTGAATAAAATATTATGCATTAATGTTATCGATGCTAACATTAAGTTCTATATAAGCCTGAATCCAGTAAGCGCCGACCAATACAAGTTAGTATCCGTTAAATCAAATAGAGCTAATGATATAGAAATAAAGGCGAGTGTATATGATTTCATACAACTTGCTGCAAGACAACAGGACCCTGACACTCTAGTATTCCAACGCAGACTGGTAATGCAGGGGAGCACAGAACTGGGGCTTGAAATTAAAAATTTTCTCGACAGTATAGATCTTCAGTCATCACCCGGTTTTTACCAGTTAGATAAAGTACTGAATAAATGTTTGCCGGTATATAATAGAGTGTTCAGATAAACAGTAAAAACAAGTTAGCACAGGCCATCATAATATCTTAACCGATATAATAACCGGGTCGCAGATTGATCATCATCAAAACCACTACGATCATGTAATACATTATTACTCATTAGACCCCAGCCCGATTGCAGGGTTAATCTAAATATCCGTGCATCATCACTGTGCAGCAAATCATCAAGCGCTTTTACAGCAGCCTGAGTTGTTTCATCACTTTTCCAGATAACATTATGTGCTCTGGCGGTATAACGCATATGTAATATGCTGTTTTTCCATACTGAAAATACCGGGCCCTTCCTATCTGGCCTTATAGTGATTCCGTTGTTTATATTGGCCGGTATGGTCATTGCATCATCCATCATTAAGGCTCGAATATAATCTGGGTTTTTATCACGCAAATAAATATATGCGATATCATGATCCATTAAAGCGTTTTCACCACCGGCTTTTGCCGGCCTCACACAGTGCAAATTTAATGCATGAATTTGTTTATTAAGTTTATTGTAATATCCATCTGTGTGCCAGTGAATGGCTTTATTTGAATAGGGAATATAACGCTCACGACCACTAACGCTGGATACCTGCAATGATGTAATACCATCATCTGAACCCATGTTATTATCCAGATTAGTTAATGAAAACTGTTCTGCAAGACCCGAAGCAATTCTTTTGTCCGGATTAGTACCAGCCTGACTAATGTACACAACCATATTTGTTTTTCGATAAATACGCATCAGTTCTTCACGTTCAGCATTAGTTAGTTGTTGCGGATTATTAATCTCTACAATTAACTGCTCAGCCTTATAAGGGTAGTGCTTTAGCTTAGCTTCACGCCATTGTTGATAGGCGCTTTGATTATTTAAATCAAATGGACTGTCACTGTTAGATTGCTGATTTAAGCCTGACATAGTTTGCCTTCCTGTTTAACTGAAATATAATCCATTCCACTTTCACCATACCAGTAACCATTACAACTACCACCGGCAGGCATTATTTCCTGTAATTCTTTATCCGCATGTTCTGCAGAGTAACCTTCATTAAGTACTTTATAAAACAGCTCTATTATCACATCACAGTGCTGTGATGGAGGACTGATTCTTAGAATATCCACATTTAACGCCTGTAACTGATCCAGTTCCGAAACTAAATTGCAGGTTTTTGCTGACTGCGTCTGTATACCATTTAAAACAAGAAACTTTTCTTTTTCCTGTGTAGATAATAATAGTCCGTCAGGGTCATCCAGACAGCGGTACTGGCAATCATCCTTAGGAAGATTATGTGAACGCGCAGTAAAGCACCTTGCTGAGTATGCCAGAGGTAAACGCCCATACACCATTACCTCTGTTTCTACCTGTTGAGGTTTTGACTTTTGCATATCACTCAATGTGGTTTTTGATAGTTCCACCGGCATAACCCAGCGTTTCAATCCTTTTTTCGCCAGCATATTTAAACTGTGCGGATTGTAAATATTAATCGCGGGACCACTCACAAAGGATTTATCTTTCAATAGATTAATTGCTGAAATATCATTGGCTTCAATCATAAATTCAGAAGTTGAACATAGGGTTTTTAATGCTGCGAGTTCTGAATTGGCTTCTATTAATGTCATGCCTGATAGAACAACTTCTTTACCGGCTGTTTGTAGTAAATCAGCGATTTCTAGCCAGTCATCACGCCTCAGCAATTTTCTTTTAGAGCAGACAGTTTCACCCAGGTAGACAATATCAATATGGGTATTTGCAATTCGTTTATAAAAATCAAATATATCCTGCCGACTCCAGTAATACTGGACCGGCCCTAATGACAGCCTGGGCGATAATCCGGGCGATAGTCCGGGTGATAACTTGGGTGACAGTTTGGGCGAAACTCGTGATGTATTTTCGTTCATAGTTATTGCCATGGTCTGTGATATGCCCCGAGTGTTGTACTTCGTCCTTCAGAAACCGAATGTAATGTTTGTAACCATTTTTCATCGGGGCTGTACGCAGACATATTTTTGTTACATGAATCCAGTGCGGCACGCCAGACCTGTGTCACCTGCTTAACGTACGCAGGGCTGCGCTGCCTGCCTTCTATCTTTATAGCAGCTATACCCATTTCCTTTAACTGAGGTAGCAATGCAATTGTGTTTAGACTTGTGGGTTCCTCTATCGCATAGTAAGTATTTCCACTTACTTCAAAGCGGCCTTTACATAGCGTTGGATATGCAGCTGGCTCATCTTTTTTATAGTTATCAATTAGAATATTATTTAAGCGTGTCTGCAAACCATCTTTAGTATCCTGCCATTCAACAGCGCTGGCAGGGGAGCATGCTCCAAAGGTGTTCGGTGACTGACCCGTTGCATAGGAAGATAACAGGCAACGCCCTTCAACCATCACACATAAACTACCAAATCCAAATACCTCCAGTGGCACTGGACTATTTTCAGCAACCTGTGCAACCTGCTTTAACGACAGAACACGGGGAAGTACAACACGTTGAATAGAAAAATTGTCATGAAAAAATCGAATAGATTCAGTATTGGTAGCAGACCCCTGTACGGATAGATGTAAACATAATTGAGGATGTTGCGTTGATGCATAATCCAGTACACCTATATCCGCAGCTATAAGTGCATCAAATTTTAGTTTTGCCGCCAGATCAACAGCCTGCTGCCAGCGTGACCATCCTGCTGCCTGTGGATATGTGTTTATAGCAAGAAAAACTTTACAGCCTCGATGATGAGCATATTCAATACCCTGTACAGCACGTGACTCGTTGAAATTTAATCCGGCAAAATGCCTTGCGTTTGTATCGTCTTTAAAACCGATGTAAACCGCATCTGCACCATTATCAACCGCTATTTTTAAAGCGGGTAAATTGCCTGCAGGACATACAAGATGCATTATATTATCTGAACTTTTCATGATTTCGTTTTTCTTTTAACAGGTTACCTGATTCATAGCCATGCGATTTACTGATGGTAATTTATATTTCCGGTTATATAGCTCCCGGGTTATACCATTAATTACCTGCCATTTTTTTGAGCACCAGTCGGGCGCAATTAATAACTCTTTGGAAGCCGTACCGGTTACACGGTGATAGATAATATCTTCAGGAGTCATTTCAATTAAATCAGCAACGACATTAATGTAATCGTGCTGGGTCAGTGGCTGGTACTCTTTTTGAAAATACTCGCGAGCTAACTGGGTGCCTTTAACTACATGCAAGGGGTGTAGCTTTAAACCCGCAACGCCTTCATTTATCACGCGGGACAATGAGGTTTGAAAATGCATATTATCTTCATCTGGCAAGCCAATAATTAAGTGTGTACAGACTTTAATATCATATGAATGAGCCAGATGTACCGCCTGATAATATTCAGAAAAACCATGTCCACGATTAACTTTAAGTAGTGTATCGTCAAAAGCCGACTGCAAACCTAGTTCAAGCCATATTTCGTATCCCTGTTGTTGGTAATCAGCAAGGAGTCTTATCACTGCCTCAGGCACACAATCAGGACGGGTTCCTATTGATAAACCGATAATATCGTTTTCTGATAATGCCTGATCGTATAATGCTTTGAGCTGTTTTATATCGCCATATGTATTTGTATATGCCTGAAAATACGCCAGATATTTTTTTGCACCGGTGCGTTTACGAATAATATGCCGGCCTGCAGCAAGTTGTTGACTAATGTTTTCAGGATTCCTGGCATCCGGATTAAAAGATGCAACATTACAGAAACTACAGCCGCCGATGCCTTTTGTTCCATCACGGTTAGGGCAGGTAAGGTTGGCATTTAGTGAAATTTTATGAACTCTCTCGCCATACTTGCTCTTCATGGATTGACCAAAAGTATTGACGAAGTCAGAAAGTATCATGTTTTGCAGTATCAGCTAGTAACCCGGGACGCGACTGAATTTAACACTGCATATAAAACAGCAACAATGATACAGGTCAAGATAACCTAACAGGGATATGCTTTATTAAGATTAATTAACCTTGCCTTTTAAATAGGCGGCATACTCCTGATCACAACCATTTATATGATTGATTAACCAGGATTTTAAATACTGAACTACATCATCTATTGTACGACTGTTATGTACACGATACTCATCAATGAATGTTGAAACTTGTGCAATCATTGCTTCATGCTGTTGTTTGTGTACACCAAATTCAGGGTAATTATGCTCCTGCAGCATATTTTCTTCGCGGTTAAAATGATATTTAGTGTAATCAACCAGTTCATTTAAAATTTCATCAACCATGCCATCATCGGTTGAATAATGCGATGCAGTCTGTAACTGATTTATCATACCTAATAATTTTTTATGATCATTATCAATTGACTCAATGCCAACGCTGTATGAATCATTCCATTTAACAAAACGTTTAGATATGATTTTATCGTGTATCAGAGGGATAACAATTAACATAGCAATTAATATCCAGGGAAGAGGGTGACCAAAACCTAACATAAATCCCAGCACGATCATGACCAGTAGAACCAGAATCATTACAGCCAGTATAAACATGCTAATGCCTTTGGTAACAATAGACATATACAATTTCCCCTGTGATAATATTTATAGTGTTAGTATTTACATTAATATTTCTTAGCTATATTAATGTAACCTAATTTTAGGATATATTAATTGATATGCATCAATATCTATTTCACGATTTTTTGTTTTACCTATTAACAGGAATTATAGCGTTGAGGTATTTCATTTTAACTATTCATCGACTCATTCTGCCGCCCGTTCTGCTGATTTCACTGGTGTTTTTTATAAATGCGGCGCAAAGCAATCAAAAGTTAAAGTCTATACATGAGCACAGCTGTGACAACCACTCACCCTGTTACACCAATCAGTTGATTCATGAAAAATCCCCTTATTTATTACAACATGCCCATAATCCTGTTAACTGGTATGCTTGGAATACTGAGAGTCTTGAAAAAGCCAGACAGGAAAATAAAGCCATCTTTTTATCTATAGGATATGCCGCATGTCACTGGTGTCATGTAATGGAAAGACAGAGTTTTAATGATCCTGACATTGCAAAAATATTGAATAAATATTTTATTGCGATAAAAGTTGATCGTGAGCAGCGTACTGACATTGATGACTTTTACGGTAATGCTGTTATGCAAATGACAGGACAACTGGGCTGGCCCATGTCTGTATTTTTAACACCGGATAAAAAACCGTTTCATGGGGGAGGCTATTATAACCGTGATGAGTTTATGGCTCTGCTCATGAAAATGTCAGATTACTGGAATAATCATCAGCAGCTTGCTATTGATAAAGCACAAAGCCTAATTAATGATCTACGTGCTATGGATAAGACTCACCAGGGAGCACGAAAGATTAATGAGAACTCACGCTTAAAAGCCCTTAGATCACTGTTTTCAATTACTGATACCTATAACGGGGGCTTTGGAGAAGCCAGTAAATTTCCACGCGAGCCATGGTTGTATTTATTGCTTGATGAAAGTTACGCAAAACCGGTAAATAGTGACGCATTCGCAGCATTAAAATTAAGCTTATCCCAGATGCAAAATGGAGGTATATATGATCAAATTGGTGGAGGCTTTCACCGATATACAACAGACCCCTACTGGAAAATCCCGCACTTTGAAAAAATGCTATATAACCAGGCATTACTAATTCGCTTATATTTACGCGTCAATACAATTCAGTTTGATCCTCTATTTATTGAAACTGCCAGACAAACAGCTAGACAAACTGCTGATTTTATATTGAATGAAATGCAATCACCTAAAGGTGGCTTTTATTCATCACTGAACGCAGAATCAGATGAGGAGGAGGGGAAATTTTATTTATGGCATATAAATGACTGGAATAGCCAGGTTGATGAAATTGATCGTGAGTTGTTTACTGAATTTTATGATATTGATGAATACGGTGAAACAGACAATGAAAAAAATGTACTGTACCGGGCTTTAACACTGGAGGAACTAGCGCAGCAAAAGAAGATACCCATTAGTATTTTACAGACAAAACTGGAACTGTTTCGTAAAAAATTACTGCGCATTCGAAATCTCCGGCCTCGACCTGATATTGATAAAAAAATAATTATGGGCTGGAATTCACTGACTATCACTGCACTGGCCGAAGCATCACTCAATTTAAATGACACTGCCTATTTGAAAGCGGCGAAAAAAACGGCAAATTATATATGGAATTCAATGCAGGTAGATGATCATTTTTACAGAATAAGTTTGAATAACCAATATTCACAGATCGCACAATTAGATGATTATGCCTTTTATTTACAGGCGTTAATCACACTCTATGATATAGATAAAAACAGTATCTGGTTAAATCGGGCCAGAAGAATAGCCGAAATAATTAATAATGATTTTTGGGATACAAAAGATAGCGGTTACTTTAAAGTTTCATCGGATCAGCATTCATTACTACCTTACAGAGCAAAAACGGCATTTGATAAAACCTTACCATCAGCGAATGCAATCATTTCACAGATGTTAATTCGACTATACCGGCGAACCGGTGACAATCAGTATATTGACAGGGCTAACCAGATATTTTCCGCATTTGCTGAAAGTCTAAATGAAACCCCAAGCGCTTATTCTACTTTACTCATTGCCTCTAACGAGTTAGGTAACGGTGAAAAAGATCTTCCGGTCTATAGTGCTCATGGAAATATCAGAATAGATGCTTTTATTCTTAAGAACAGCTCTAATGATTATGATTTAACGGTTAAAATACAGATTGCAGACAAGTGGCACATCAATTCCAGCCAGCCCTTTTCCAGGCAGCTCATTGCTACCCAGATAGAATTAATTGATAACCATAACTGGGACCTGAAAGATATACAGTATCCTCAGTCTGATATTGTAAAAACATCATTTAGTAAACAAAATATGGCTTTATATCAGGATGACATCATCATACAGGCACATCTTAAAAAACATACAAACAAAACTAATCCAGCCATTAAAATAAAGTTACAGGCCTGTAATGATAAAATATGTTTAGCACCGGATGAACTGGTATTATATCCCCGATTACTGATTAAAAATTAATAGATTTAAAATTTAAATCATGTATATTTTATAAAAAACACAACAGGAATTAATGAGTGGAAAATGACAAGAAACTTGAGCAGCTGGTTTTAACCTGTATTGATACAGCTAAGGCGATGCTTGATGAATATGGGGTGGTGGTACCGTTCGGAATTCGGGCATACCACGATTCAGATGATTTAAAAATGAATTGCCCTGGAGATAATGAACCTGATGCTGAGTGGGATGAGCAGATAAACAGGGTTGTAAGCGAGCTTAAAGAATTTGTGAATAAAGAAAATATTTTTGCAACCGCTTTAGCAACAGAACTCGAATCTGATGGATCAACTGGTATTGGTCTACAGGTCGAGTCAGAATTATCCTCCGTGCTATTTGTGTATCCGTTCAAGAAAGTCGAGAATGAATGGGTTATTGATGAGCCAGTACAAACCGATCAGCTCTTAAGCTGTGTTTTTTAACAGCAGCAACGGGATATATTTTGACGACAACTCAACTTGCCCAGATTGGCTATGAAAACTATTACCAGATGCTGTCTGACAAGATCAGAATGGATGCTTTCAGGGAGGCTATTTTTAAGACGGTTAAAACCGGTGATGTAGTCGTTGATATGGGCGCTGGAACAGGCTTACTCAGTATCTGGGCATTACAGGCCGGTGCCAGGAAGGTTTATGCCATTGAGAAGACAGACGCCATCAATCTTGCCCGAGAGGTTGCTAAAGCCAATCATGTTCTAGACAAAATCGTATTTATTAATCAAAACTCCATGGATGTTGAATTGCCCGAGCTTGCTGATGTACTGATTTCTGAAACACTGGGTAGTTTTGGTATAGATGAAAATACGATTCAGTTTACCCGTGATGCACGTAGCCGGTTTCTGGTTAAGGGCGGAAAGCTCATACCAGAATCTATTGAGCTGTTTGTTGCGCCGGTTAATAATACTGAAATTTATAATAAAATTGATTTCTGGCGGCATATTCCTGATATTAATTTTAGTCCCGCATTCGATTTATTCTCTAAAAAAATTATGATCGAAAATATTTCTGCTCATAATTTACTCTGTAAACCAGACCGCATTGCACAGATTGACCTGAGAGTAGCGAACGATGATTTTTTTAATACCCGGCTATATATGAAAATACATAAACCGGGAACGATTCATGGTGTAGGCGGGTGGTTTCATTGTGTTTTATGTGAGGGTGTTGAAATTATTACTGCACCCGGCAACCCTGAAACCCACTGGAAACAGGCATTTTTTCCGTTTAAAGATCCGATTGAGGTTATTGCTGGCGATGTGCTCGACTGGTCTGTCAGTATCGGAGCAAAAGAGAAGGACAGTGACGATACCCTAATTTCATATGAGTATCGTTGCACACAATTGAAAAATGAAACGCAGCATATTCAAAATTCAAATGCGGGGCGTAATGAACCCTGTCCCTGTGGTAGCGGTAAAAAATATAAAAAGTGCTGTCTGAAGTAAGCTGAACCAGTTTTATACCTCTTAATATATTTCGTCATGTTAATCTTATGTTTATATCGTCAGGATCACTTTATATAACAATATAAATCAGAGACTTATGCTCTTTTGTACAAATACCTCTTTAGTAGTATATTCACACACTGTGAGTATTTAATCACACAAAATCATCTGGACAGATGGCACAGTATTTTATTAATCTGTTTTTAATAAATGGAGAAAAGAATGTCTGTACCACAAAAATATCCACGTGTGCCGGATGATTTTATTAATAAAATTCATGTCAGATTGTGCTGGTATAAGAAGCACGGTGAGTCTCTGGTTGGCGAGGAAGAACTGGATTTTTTAACCCTGCATGATTTGCAGGATATTTTTGATGTTTATATTGATAACCATTCACTGAATATTTGGCATGTAAAAACACGTCAGGCAAGATCATTACAACGACTGATTAGTCATCGTATAAAAATCAATAAATTTATATATTTTGTTGAACAAAAATCAATTAACTAATTAACTAATTATTTTTTATAATCTGTTTAAGTTAAAACTAACCGAGTTTAGCCAATCCTAACATTCTAAATTTAAGCTAACACGACAAATCTTCTACTATTTTGACTGATGTTCAACCGCCCATACCGCAGCTTCAACCCGGCTTCGCAAGTTCAATTTGCGTAATAGATGCTTAACATGCACCTTAACTGTTCCTTCAACTATATTTAGTTTTCGGGCAATACTTTTATTACTTAAGCCTTTTGAAATACAGGTCAGAATTTCCTCTTCACGGCGGGTTAATGCCGCGTCTTTACGTGTTGCATTCTGCTGTTCCTGATGCAGGCCTCGTGCAACCAGTTCAGAAACTTTCTGACTCAGCACAATATGCCCGTCAATGACCTGGTGTAATCGCTCAAGCATATCTTCCGGTTCCATATCTTTAAGTAAATATCCATCAGCACCGGCACGTAATGTTGCTACGATATCTTTCTCATTATCAGATACGGTTAAAATTATAACCTTGCTCTCAATGTCTGCTGACTTAATCGCCTGTAATGTTTTCAGGCCGTCCATTATCTGCATATTTAAATCTAGCAAAATAATATCCGGTTGCAGTGATATCGCAAGTTGTAGGCCGTCATTGCCATTATCGGCTTCACCAATAACTTCAAATTCATCGTCGATACAGACTAAATCTTTTATGCCGCGTCGGATCAGGGGGTGGTCATCAATTACAATTATGGAATACACTTTTAACTACTCATTTCTCTGCTGATATTTACGGGTACGGTATTATTTTTTGGAAGAAAGCTTAATGTAATTTTCACACCACCTTCCGGTCTATTGTTAATTTCATAATGCCCATTTAACGTTTTAGCACGTTCATGCATAATACTCAGGCCATAGTGGTGGGTGCGTGATGTCTCTTCAGGAAGCCCAACACCATTATCTTCTATAGTTATCTGCATATTACCGTTTTTTGCATGTTCAAGGCTTATCATTGCAGTCGTTGCATCTGCATGCTGAACAATATTAGATAATGCTTCGCGAATCAATTGTAATATATGAATTTCTTCATTTGGCGTCAGATCAAAATAGGTGATTTTATTATCACATTCAATTATGGTGTCGCCACGTTCATTGAATTCTGCAATAGTTTTAATTAATGCGTCATTAAAATCTTCACCATCAATTTTTAATCTGAATGTGGTTAATAGTTCACGCAATTCTTTATAAGCGCTATTCAGGCCAACTCTTAATTCTGCAATCACATTTTCTGTATCAGTCTGTGAATCCGGTTTTTTCAAAAGAGCCTGCAGACGACTCACCTGTATTTTCATATAGGTTAGAGACTGTGCCAGTGAATCATGTAATTCACGGGCAATGGCACCACGCTCTTCCATTAAAGACAGGCGCCGGGTCTCAGCAGCCTGCTGTGAAATTTTAAGCGCAATGCCAATATGTCCAGCGATACTTTCCAGCAACTTCAATTGCCAGGGCGCAATATTTTCTCTGTTAGCCAATTGAATAATTAATACCCCGTACTGTTGACTCTGGTCACTTATCGGCAGGGTAATATATTCAGTTTCACTGCCTGCTTCATTACTGAAATTTAACACCTGTGACTTGCCATTCCCCATGCATTTTTGACAGTTTTTTTGCTCACATAAAACCTGATCAAGATCATCTGTCTGTAGTGTTGAAGCCAGCATCGCCGCATTTTCATTTTTCTGATCACTTAAACAGATAACGCCTTTACCGGTTCCGGTTAACAGTTCAATATCTTTAAGTATGAAGGGGAAAGTGCTGTGCGGTGAAGCTGCTTCATTGAGTTGTCTAACGGTTTTATAGAGTAGCTCCATTGACCGCTTACTTTGCTCAAGATCTCTGGTTTTCTGTATGACCCGGTTTTCTAATTCTTTATATATTTCAGAAAGGTTTTCAGCCATTGAATTAAATGCTTTTCCCAGCTGGCCAAGTTCGTCTCTATTGGTGTAACTAGTCCGAAACGAAAAATCACTTTGACTGGTACGTTCCGCAGCAATTAAAAGCTGTTTAAGTGGGATATGAACCCGCTTGTAAACCAGTATAAGCGCAGCGATCACCAGTACTATTGTTAATGCCAGTGCAATAAACTGATAAAGTCGAAGACGTTTTATTTTAGTTTCAGAATCATGTTCAAGTAAATTCACCAGATTATCGATATCATCAACAAAATCAGATACCACTAAAAAGTAGCGGTTACGCAAATTAATTACCGCACCTTCACTGATGATCATAGTGCTTTCACTATCGGTCTGGCTGTCAATTATACCGTCCAGATATATATCAAAAATAGGCTCAATTTCTTCATACCATTGCTGTTGTATTCTTGTATAAGCAATGCGTAGGGGCTGATTTTCATCTTTAGGTAGTATGTGGATGAGATTCGGGCTGCGCAGATGGGCTTCAAATTCATTAATTAAGATTAATGTGGTCTGGTAGTGCTGTTCATCCGGAAAATCATGAATCAGGCTACTGGCTATTCGGTAAGAGCGCATACGCAGCGCACCTGACTCATTAATTGCTGTTGCCTGACCCTGTATGGTATCAGCAATAAATAGTGATGCCGCCATGCTGGTAATTGCCAGCAACGTAATGGTCGCCATTAAAATACCCAGGCTTAGCAATAGCGAGTGGCGATACTTCATAAACATAATCTTGTCATTAAATCGTACAGGTTTCGACTATCAATTATTGGAGGGAAAACAAGTATTGATATTAATCAATTAAATCAACTGTACTACCAATGAATATAAAAGTGTTTTTTTTTGTCTATTTTTTAAACAAATAAAAAATAAACAAGATTAAAACAATAACTTACACGTGTATTTACTGTACCACTTTAGTGGTAGTTTTATCGTTAGAATACTACCAGAGCCTGTTTTCAGCATATAGACCTGTTGTTTTGTTCATGTAAAGTGATATCACAACTTTAGTATTTAATAAGCTCAGTGATTAACTCAATATTCTTTGTACTAATTTCAAAGCATATTAAATGAATTATAACGATAAAGGGGAAAAATATGATGCGACACAAACAGCTTATTAGCGGGGTTATGAGTTTAGCTCTACTTGCAATTAGCCCGCTAAGCATTGCTGGTTCAAAAAACGTCGAAGAAGGCAAGCAACTGTTCGACATGAACTGTATGGCCTGCCATCAGGCAGATGCAATTGGTAAGGCCGGGTTTGCGCCTTCACTCACCAATAAAGAACTACTTAGTGTCGCATCAGATAAGTTCTTTATGTCAACAATACGAGATGGCCGTGCCGGAACGGGGATGCCACCTTTTGCTCATTTAGGTAAAAAGAAAATTAAAAGTATTGTAGCTTTTTTACGCTCTCATGAAACATTACCGCACCGTTCTAAAGAAATTAATGCCCAGTCTGACTCCTATGGTGACCCTAGAAAAGGTGAATTATGGTTTACTCAGATCTGTGAAAACTGTCACGGTATAGATGGTGAAGGTTACGGTGCCGGTGTCGCGGGACCTGCAATTGGCAAGTCTGGCTTCTTAAATAAAGTATCGGATGGGTTTATTCGCGAAACAATTAAAAATGGCCGCTCCAATACGCGTATGCGTGGATTCTCTGGCCCGGGTGGACTGGCTAATTTAAGAGACTCCGAAATTGATGACGTTATTTCTTTTCTGCGCAGTTTAAATAAAAAGCGCTAAAAAATTATCGATCTAATTGCGAACATTAACATGACATTAAATTTTATTATGGGAATTACAACATTATGAAACGTAGAAAAGACCTTTCCCGACGTGACTTTATTAAAAATAGCACGTTCATCACCGGTTCAGCGGCAGGTGCTGGATTATTTGTGGGTAACAATCCGGAACTAGAAGCATCGCCGTCCAGCTCAAGCAAAGAAGTTAAACGCACAACCGCATTAGCTCAATGCCCGTATTGCGGTGTGGGCTGTGGCACCATTATCGTATCCGAAAATGGCAAAATTGTTTCCATGCGCCCGGATAAAGATCATCCAACCAATTACGGATTACAATGTATAAAAGGCTTAACCGCAGCGGAACCGATATATGTCGACCGCATGGAAGGTGATGCATACGTTCGTAAAGATGTATGGGCTGAGTGGCAGAAACCCGGCCACGGTGATATGGAATACATCAGTAAAACCAAAAATGCCTTTGGCGAAGAATTGTTTGATCGCGTGCCTTACAAAAAAGCCTCTGATATGGTGGCACACAAAATTGTTCATCTGGCTAAAAAATATGGTGGCAACTCCATTGCGCTATATGGCTCTGGTCAGCTCACCATGGAAGGCCAGTATTTAGAAAATTTATTTATGAAAGGTGTACTGGGTTCAAACACCATCGAAGCCAATGCACGTATGTGTATGACATCGGCGGTAACCGGTTACTTTGCAACTCTGGGTTCTGATACACCGCCACTGGCTTATGATGATTTAGAACTGTCTGACATGGTGATGCACTTTGGTCACAATGCCCGTGAGTCTCATCCGATTATTTACTGGCGTATTGCGGATCATAAAAAGAAAACCGATATTCCTACGGTTATTGTAGATCCACGCTGGACCGGTTCCAGTCAGGGTTACGCAGACATCAATGCTAAAAATCACGTACACCTGCCGGTAATGAACGGTGATATCAGTTTATTAAACTCTATCGCACACGTGTTACTGAAAGATCACGATGATGTTATCGACTGGAAATTTGTTAAAAAACATTCAACCGGCTGGAAAGAATACGTAAAAGAAGTTAAGAAAAATTACAGCCCGGAGCAGGTTCAGGATCGCATGGGCACAGACAAGGTTGGCCCAGACGAAATTCGTAAAGTGGCTAAAATGTTTGCCGATGCAACCCGTAAGCGCTTAAAGCGTAGCAAAATGGATCAGGATGGCGACGGTCATGGTGGCGTAATCATTATGTGGGGGATTGGTTATAACCAGCATATCCACGGTCAACATAATGTTATCTCAATTATTAACCTGTTAACCCTGACGGGTAACCTGGCCAAACCGGGTTGTGGGCCTTTCTCAATGACCGGTCAGCCTAATGCAATGGGTGAGCGTTTCACTGGTGGTTTGACCGGCCGTTTACCGTTTAATATGCCACTGAAAAATGCCAAGCATCGTAAGCACATGGCGAAGCACTGGGGTGTACCTGAAAAGAATTTAATTACCGCCATGAACGGTAATAATAAAGGTATGGCCATCGGTATGATGGAGCGTGCCAACAAGGGCGAAGTTAAGGCCATGTTCCTGGTGTATGCAACGCATATCGATTTACCGGATCAACATAATCTGGTTAGACCGGGATTAATGAAGACCTTTAATGTGGTGCAGGAAATTTATCGACACGCACCGAATAATTTATTTGCCGATGTTATTTTCCCTGCAGCAACCTGGGGAGAAGTTGACGGGGTTTATATCAGTTCAGAACGCCGTATTAATATCTGTCAGGCGGGTGGTACACCACCACCGGGTTGCTTACCGGATATGGATATGGTTATTGACAAAGGTAAGGAAATTGCCGATCTGTTAGGCATGGACGGAGATAAAATTTTCCCATGGGGTAGAAATAAACATGGTTTCTATGATGCAGAGCAGGTTTTCCGTTCAGTGGTCGAAGCCTCCGGCGGAACTGACACCGACTTAACCGGTATGCTGGAAGTTGAGAAAGTAGACGGCATCGGTTTATATCAACAGTTAATTGATCTTCGCGGTATTCAATGGCCGGCACCGACTTACACTATTGCAAAAAATGGTGGTGCAAAACGTCGTTATATGGGACAGGAAGGTGTGTGGGAATCTAAACCTTACGGTTACTTCCGCACCAGTGATGGCAAGGTGCACATGAAGCTGTGTAAGCAGGATTACAGTCAGCGTAAAGAAATCACCAAAAAGTTAATGGAGTTTGGTGTTAAGAAAGATCATTACGTGATTGATAATATGGATCTGATTAAGAAAGCTCGCGACATGGCACTGACACCGGATTTACCGGATGAAGAGTATCGCGGTAAAAACTGGAAGAAAGTTCCGGATGATAAATATCCGTACTGGTTAGGTCTGGGTGTAGTATATGAGCATTTCCATACTGCTAAATCTAACCGTAGTCCGACAACTCGTCGACTGGTACCTGAAATGTATGTTGAAATGCATGAAGACGATGCAAAAGCACTTGGCATTAAAGATGGTGATCAGGTCAGATTAGTGACACGTCGTGGTCATTATCAGGCGAGAGCGCAGGTCGGTACAAATAGTATCGTTCGACCAGCACGTAACTCGGTACCACCGGGATATGTATTCAGCCCGTGGAACCTGTCGGTTGCTGATAGTGCGGATCCGAAGAAAAACAAATGGCTGGTAAACGGTGTTTCCAGTCGGGTGTTTGATCCGGTATCCGGACAGGTTGATTTTAAGAAACTGGCATGTCGTATTGAAAAAGTTTAACGACAAATCTGTTATCTTAAAATTAACTAAGTTGTAATTAATGCGGCACATTCATCTGAATGTGTCGTGTTTTTTGTACTTTGTTTTAAAAGCATTGTGCATTTAAAGCTAATGACTCATAAAGTGATGATATAAATATAGAAAGTAATAATATCGTCATCTCCGAATGCTTGTGTCGGAGATCCAGTGACCTTAAGTTCTGCAAGTCACTGGATTCTCGACACAAGCGTTCGGGAATGGCGGCACTTTTTAATTCAACCCCCAGACAAATTTTATGAAAAGACGTCATTTTTTAAAAGATTTAATCGCCGGTGCTGTTGCAACAACGGTGCTTAACTCAAGCATTGTTGAAGCGGCATTTTCACCACAAATGGGGCAGCGCTATTTGCGCCCGCCAGGTTCAGTACCGGAAGATGAATTTGAAAGTCGCTGCATCCGCTGTGGTCAGTGTGGAGAAGTATGTCCGAACCGTTGCATAGAATATTTTGATTTAGAAAACGGCACAAAATCACTAAACACACCCTTTATCACACCACGCAGTAAAGCCTGTATTTTATGCATGAAATGCGGACAGGTTTGCCCAACCGGTGCCATCAAACCACTAGAACGTACTGCTGAAGATATTCTGGGCTATGTAAAGATGGGCAGGGCGCGGGTAGAAAAAGCCCTGTGTTTGTCTTATCAGGGGAAAACCTGCGGGGTCTGTTACCGCGCCTGTCCACTGGCTGATGTTGCCATTAAAGTGCAATTACTTGAACAACCCGTTGTACTCGATGGTTGTGTAGGCTGCGGTCTATGTGAGCGCTCATGCATTCAGCTGCCCCAGGCAATAAAAATCATTCCGAATCACATCCGAGCAACAGGTTAAGAATAGCAATGGCTGAAAACATTAAACCCTTTTTTATCTGGAAACATTTAAATAAACTACGCTGGGTAATATTAAGCATTGTGTTTTTGATGCTAATTTATTTACCGTTTGCACATGTTTATCAAACCTTTGTTGCCTCTTTTTCATACGATTTACTTGATCCGTCTGAAAAAGAACTGTTTGATTTTATGGAAGCGATTACATCACCGTTTATTAATGATCCCGCTACAGATCTGGATGCCATAAAAGGCAACACCTGGTCGGGTAACTTTTACGGATATAAAATTTCAGATCCACTTGCGGTGCTCGCACAAATGGCATCCGGCCTGACAATTTACTGGCCGTTTTTTCTAAGTGGGTTAATCCCCATTGTTTTAACTGTGATCTTCGGTCGTTTTTTCTGTGGCTGGATCTGTCCGGCTACTTTTTTATATGAACTTAATTCCGGCTTGTCTTTACTGCTGCAACGCTTCGGTATTAAAACCGGCAGAAAACGTTTTGATCGCCGACTCAAGTACGGAGTACTGGCGGTTGGTATTGCTATCTCCGCTATCAGTGGCTCGGTACTGATTTCAATGATTTATCCACCGGCTATAATCGGCCGTGAAATATACTTTGGTATTGCTCTCGGGGGATTCGGTGCAGGACTGGTATTTTTTGTTTTAACCTTACTGTTTGATTTACTGGTGTCGCGTCGCGGATTTTGCCGCTATGTTTGCCCGGGTGGTGCATTATATTCATTACTTGGCCGATTCAGATTATTGCGTATTAAGCGCATCGTTGAAAATTGCAATGACTGTGCAAAATGTAATGCGGTTTGTGAATTCGGGCTAGACCCGTTACGTGATGACTTTGGTCAGGAGTGTAATAACTGCACAGCCTGTATCGCGATTTGTCCGACCGATGCGCTGACATTTAATATGAAAATTACGGATGATGAAAATCAGGGGCCTGGGCATTTAGGTAAAAGTTTTAAAAATCAAAACCACAAAAGTTAATGGCGATAAGCTTTAATGATATTTTTAGAAAAATATATGTTTAATTTTATTCAAAAAGACTAACGGAAAGCAGATAATGCAAAGACGTACGTTCTTACAAAAACTAATTCTGGCTGCCAGCACCTTTGGTGTCGCATCAATACCCTATGCGGTTGCCCGTATACTAGCCCCGCAACAAACACAGCCTTTTTCCAGGCACCTGCGCCCACCCGGTGCATTATTAAGTGAGACGGATTTTGTTAAAGCCTGCATCGGTTGTGGACTATGTGGAGAAATATGCCCGCCTAAATGTATAGAATTTGATAAGCGAGAAGGCGGCTTTGCCCTGAATGCACCGTATATTGATCCTGAAAATAAAGCCTGTATATTATGCATGAAATGCACTGAAGTCTGCCCAACAGAGGCGTTAACTGAAATCCCACGGGACCAGGTAAAAATGGGTGTCGCACAAATAGATCGCTCCGCCTGTTATCCATGGGTTGATCGCGGTGTCTGCGGTGCGTGTGTAGCAATCTGCCCACTGGGTAAAAAAGCCATCGCTTTTGAATTCGCTGACATGTATCGTCCGTTTACAAAAGAAGATGGCTGCGTGGGCTGTGGCATGTGTGTGGAAATTTGTCCGCATCCGAGTCTACCCATTCGCATTGTTGAAATGGGTGAAAGCGTTATTGCACAACATAGTGTTTAAACGAAATAAATTATCGCTCCCCCTATGAGCTAGAAAGAGATTTTTAAAGAATGAATGTTCCAATATCAAAAAAAAATAAATACAAAGTATTAAATTTAATTTCATTAACGCTTATCACTTTACTCATTTCAACACAGGTTATCGCTCACCATGTATTAGGCCGACCGGCATATAGCTTGAATGAAGACTCCAACACACCACCTAGTATG
>CAZHEA010000062.1:0-19279 GCA_964531165.1 uncultured Thiotrichaceae bacterium | reverse complement strand
AGTCTACTCGCTCAATCAGTAAACTGGATCGAGTCGATAAGCCTCGATAACATCCTCATCTGCCACACTGACAGAGCAGCATGATACTTAAAACTGGCCACCAGCTTACTGGGGCCAGTTTTTTTATCGATTAATAATATTTTGTCACCACCATTTTGTCCATTTGCCTTTTCTGATTCATTCACTTTAAACTAGCCTGCCAATCCACTGTCACAGACAATATTATGCCAGCCATATCAACGGAAGATTTAAGCCACCGACTTAAACTGGTACGCTGCAATCTGCCAACCGCTACTTTGAATTTATTGTTAAACAGCTTTACCAGTGCCGCAGCCATTTTTACTGCCAGTGGCAGTCAACTAAAGGCAGCTCAACTCAGTGAAGCTCAGATAAACCGTATTCAAAATGCAGACATCAATGAAACTGAACGTGATCTGGCCTGGCTCGAGCACGCCGATCACGGTATTTTATTTGCGGATGACAGCGCTTACCCTGCGCAACTTAAGGAAATTAGCGATCCGCCTTACGCCCTGTTTTATATTGGTGACATCGATTATTTACAACAAACCCAACTGGCGATGGTCGGCAGCCGCACACCCACTATAGCCGGCAAACAAACCGCTGAAAGCTTTGCCCATCATCTATCCGATGCAGGTATCACCATCACCAGCGGTCTGGCACACGGTATTGATGCCGCCAGCCATCAGGGTGCGCTCAAAGGCATTGCAGGCAGTGTGGCAGTGGTCGCAAATGGCTTGCATACTATTTATCCGAAAGCCAATACCCGTCTGGCTGAAGCCATCTCAAAACAGGGCTGCATTATCAGCGAAGCCCCGATTGGTGCCGAACCGCATAAAGGCATGTTCCCTCGGCGCAATCGCATTATAAGCGGCTTAAGCATCGGCACACTGGTAACGGAAGCGGCAATTAATAGCGGCTCACTTATTACTACCCGCCACGCAATGGAACAGGGGCGGGAAATTTTTGCAATTCCCGGTTCTATACATAATCCACTTGCAAAAGGTTGTCATAGTCTGATTAAATCAGGTGCAAAGCTGGTTGAAAGTGCCGCCGATATTCTTGAAGAACTGTTACCGCTGGTAAATTCCGGCCTTATTCGCCATACTAGCGCCGCTGAAAGTACGCAATCGAGCACTAATAGTACTCAGTTCGACGATAACATTGAGCTTGATTCCAGCTATCAAACCCTGTTAAATCACATGGAGTTTGAACCGATAGGCATCGACGAGCTGGTAGAGCGTAGCGCACTAAACGCATCAGAAATTTCGTCCATGCTACTGATTTTAGAATTGCAGGGTCAGGTAATTTCGCAAAATGGACTATATTCACGGGCATAAATTGTGCAATATATTGGTGTGAAGATCGTATAGTGATTTTAGGTCACCATAATAATTCGCTAATAGAGCTAATTTTTACGGTATAAATTTACCGAAGGGTATATAGAGAAAGAATGAAACAGAATGTTGTTGATGTTTTAATGTATTTATTTGAAAACATCATTACCGATGAAAATCCGGTTTTTCCTGAAAACGAGCATATGTTTGATCGACTGGAAGATCTGGGGTTTCCCCAGCACGAAATCCTACTGGCTTTTGACTGGCTTGAAGATCTTGCCGAAATTCACACTGAGCTATTAAACTCAGATGAAAGCAAAGACCCGATGCCGGTAATCAATACACTGTCAGTGCGCATTTACAGCGAACTGGAAAAAATGTTACTTGATCAGGACTGCATTAGTTTTCTAATACACCTTGAGCAAAACCAGGTCCTTACACCGGTAAGCCGTGAAGTGATTCTCGACCGTGTTATTGCATTAGATGTCGAGCTGGAACTGGAACAACTGAAATGGATAATCATGATTGTGCTATATAGCCAGCCAGGCGAAGAAAACGCTTACGCCTGGATGGAAAATCTGATTTTCGAAACAAATCAGGGCTCGTACCTGAACTAATTTAAAAAAAATCCCGCAATGTTAGACAATATTGACTAACATAAAATAACATTAAAACATCATGAGTATTACATGAGTAACAGTCTGCTAATTGTAGAGTCACCGGCAAAAGCCAAAACGATCAAGAAATATCTGGGTAAAGGATTTCACGTACTCGCATCCTACGGCCATGTTCGCGACCTGATTCCCAAAACCGGTGCGATTGACACGGACAATGACTTCAGCATGAAATATCAGCTCATTGAAAAAAATGAGAAACATGTTCATGCCATAAAAAAAGCCCTTAAAAAAGCCGACACCCTCTATCTCGCGACCGACCTCGACCGCGAGGGAGAAGCCATTTCATGGCATTTATATGAAATTTTAAAAGAAGATGGCGACTTAAAAGACAAAACGGTACACCGCATTGCTTTTAATGAAATCACCAAACGCGCACTTAAAGAAGCGGTAAATTCGCCGCGCGAACTATCCATGCCTATGGTTAATGCACAACAGGCACGCCGCGCGCTTGATTATTTAGTCGGCTTTAACCTGTCACCATTATTATGGAAAAAAGTGCAGCGTGGATTATCTGCGGGCCGGGTTCAAAGCCCGGCTTTGCGCATGATAGTCACCCGCGAAGAAGAAATTGAAGCCTTCGATCCCAAAGAATACTGGAGCATTCTTGCCGACACCGAAAAGGCCGGCAAAGCAGTTACCGGCAAACTGCGCATATTAAATGGTGAAAAAGTGAGTCAGTTCAGTATTAATAACACGGAACTTGCAGACGCTGCCTATAAAACACTAATCGCCGATGCCAACGGTAAACTAGTCGTTTCAAAAATAACTAAAAAACAAACTAAACGAAATCCGGTTCCGCCGTTTACAACCTCTACTCTGCAACAGGAAGCCTCCAAAAAACTAGGTTTTTCAGCACAGCGCACCATGCGCACCGCACAGCAGCTTTATGAAGGTATCGATATTGGCGACGGTGAAACCGTAGGTTTAATCAGCTATATGCGTACCGACTCATTAATGCTGTCGCAGGATGCATTAGCTGAAATACGTGATTTAATCAGCTCGCGCTACGGTAAAGATAACTTACCCGAAGAAGCTCGTGTGTTTAAAAACAAATCTAAGAATGCTCAGGAAGCACACGAAGCCATACGCCCGACATCAGCAAATCATATTCCCGATCAGATTAAAAGCGCATTAAAACCGGACCAGTTTAAATTATACGAATTAATCTGGCAGCGCACGGTTGCCTGCCAGATGGTTCACGCCACACTGGATACCGTCGCGGTTGATTTAAACTGCGGCGACAAACATCAGTTCCGCGCCAACGGCTCAACCATCCGCCATCCCGGCTTTATGGCCGTGTATATGGAAGGCACCGATCAGGATGATGCGGACGAAAAGAAAAAAGATGACGATGAAAAATTTCTACCGCCACTGGAAGAAGGCGAAGAATTAAAACTTATCAGCATCAACACTAACCAGCACTTTACCAAACCACCGCCAAGATACACCGAAGCGAGTTTAGTTAAAGCACTGGAAGAATACGGCATTGGCCGCCCGTCAACCTATGCCAGCATTATCTCTACGTTGCAAAATCGCGAATACGTTGAAAACGAAAATCGCCGGTTTACACCCACCGATATGGGGCGAATTGTTAATAGCTTTTTAACCCAGTACTTTGAAACCTATGTGGATTATGATTTCACCGCAAAACTCGAAGATCAACTAGACGCAATATCCCGCGATGAGCAGGAGTGGCTACCACTCATGCAAAATTTCTGGACGCCGTTTATCAAAAAAGTCGAAGACATTGATGAAAATGTCAGCCGTGCAGATGTCGCACAAAGTCGCGATGTGGGTGTAGATAAAGAAAGCGGCAAACCGATTACCGTACGTATGGGCCCTTATGGTGCCTTTGCACAAATCGGCGATAAAGACGATGAAGATAAACCACGCTTCGCCAGCTTAAAGCCCGGCCAGAAAATGAATGACATTACCATGGATAATGTCTACGATCTGTTTGTTTTACCCCGCCTCCTGGGTGAAACTGATGAGGGAGAAGAAGTTTCCAGTAATGTCGGCCGCTTTGGCCCCTATGTGAAATTTGGGAAGTTCTTTGTATCGATTCGTAAAGAATTTCAGGAAAAAGGCATCGATCCATATAATATCGATTTTGAAACCGCAATGATTCTGGTGCGCGAGAAAAAAGAATTCGAAGCCAATAAATACATTAAAACTTTTGACGACTCTGATATTCAGGTACTGAACGGACGCTACGGCCCTTACATTACTGACGGCAATAAGAATGCAAAAATTCCGAAAGACAAAGAACCTGCCAGTTTAACATTAACTGAATGTGAAGCATTAATAGAAGCCGCACCGGAACGTAAAGGTAAAAAGAAAAAAGTCGCGAAGAAAAAGATCGCCAAAAAGAAAACCGTGAAGAAAAAAGCAGCTAAAAAGAAAAAGGCTGTAAAAAAATCAGCTAAGAAAAAATCAGCTAAGAAAAAAGCTGACTAACCGGTTTATTATTGGTTTTTTAACCTTATCGACATCACTATGACACCCTCACGCTTTCAAATCAGGCAAGCTGCCCGAATCATTAAAAGCCAGGGTGTCATCACCTATCCGACTGAAGCAGTATACGGGCTGGGTTGCGATCCGCTATCAGAAATTGCAGTCAAAAAAATATTACAACTTAAGCGCCGTCCCATTGAAAAAGGCTTAATCCTCATTGCCAGCAAAATAGAACAACTGGAGGAACTCACCGAATTAAGCCCTGCAGATAGAAAAAAAATCAATCAACACACTACACCCGTTACCTGGCTGGTGAAAAAATCCAGTCTTACACCACACTGGATAAGTGGCAATCATGACAGAGTAGCCGTTCGTATCAGTCAGCACTCTGTTGTGCAGGCACTCTGCAATGAGGCCGGCACCGCGATTGTTTCAACCAGTACCAACACTAGCAGATTAAAACCCGCAACCACGCTATTACAGGCACGCCGATATTTTCCCATGCAACTGGATTATTATCTGCCGGGTAACATCGGCGAACTTCAACAAGTGACGCCAATAATTAACATTGACACGGATCAAACGATCAGGGCTTAGCTTTTTGCCTGCCCTCAGCCTATCTGAAACCACTTGTCAGACTAAAACATACCACTAATCCGTTTTTTATTTAAATATATTGCTGATTCAATATATTGTTGCCTCAGTAGTATGAACAACTCATTGCAGAAGCAGTGTTTAATATAAATGGATTTTTAAATGTATAAAAATAGATTCACTCAAAAGCCGTCTGGCTTTACATTAATTGAAGTTCTCATAGTAACCGTAATAATTTCATTACTGGCTACAATCGCATACCCGTCCTATCAAAACTTTATCCGTAAAGGCCATATATCTGATGCCTTATCAGAACTATCCAAACTTGGTCTTAGCATGGAGCAGCGCTACCAACAGAATCGCAGCTATCAGGATGCAGATATTAATAATCCAGGACAATGTGCAAATACTACAATAGATAGTCGATACTTCAGCTATGCATGCACCACAACCTCACGAACCACTTTCACCTGGACAGCATCCAACCTCACAGGCTCCATACTCGGCACAGCGAATCGCTATCGATATACCATTGATCAGGACGGCACCAGACAAACAACATATTTTGGAGGCTCTCAGTACGCGCCCGCATTTGTCGGATGGAAAAAATAAACACAATGGACTACTCATCGAAAACTAATTCTGGATTCACACTTTTAGAGCTTATGTTAACGATTACTATCATAAGCATTCTGCTTTCCATTGTAGCACCGGCAATGACCAATACTTTTGCACGATCAGAAATAAAATCTGCAAAACAGGATATCTCGCAAACGCTAAGAAAGGCAAAACAAATCGCCCGAACTGCCAATACAACGATAACGGTAGAAATCTCATTAAATTCACAAAACAACATCATGACTTCCACACTACCTAACGGATCGAACCAACTACCAGATGGCACGCATCTTACTAACATAAACTTACCTGAAAAAGTTTCAGTTAGTAGCACAAATAATAATACAACTTTTAGTTTCAATTCATCAGGAATGCTTGAGATAGCAGATGTCGGTGTAATCTCACTTACATCAACACGAAACACAAACATGACGGGTACCGTGACACTTCTCAATATACTTGGACAACTACAGGTTGATTAAGATGAATTTAAATCAACAAGATGGATTTTCTCTAATTGAAGTACTGGTATCGCTGATTATTTTTGCACTGGGTATTGTTGGTGTCGCACAGTCTACCAGCCAGAGCATACATATAAACATCGACAATAATACTCGTGCAATCGCTTCCAGCGCTGCATCAAAAGCAATTGAGCCTTTATATATTGCAGCCGATAATGTTTCCAGGGGGGTTATTACTGATGCAACATTTAAAACCTTACTGGCAGGCATAAACAGCACCGTTAGCAGCAACAATGGCCTTGATGACTATCAGGTAACCGTGCTTGAAGCCAGAGATGATAATGATATAGATGTCCTTAATACCCTGCCGCCTTATGCACCTCCAATCAGAGTTGCTCTAGAAGTAACCTATGTCGGTCTGGAAAACTCCAATACAACGAGGGCACATTATACATTTGTGTGGCTGCCTTTATGAAAGCCCGAAGATCTACAGGTGTGACACTAATTGAACTACTGCTTTCTCTACTTGTAAGCTCTGTGCTGATACTCGGTGTCGTTACACTTTATACCTGGCAGAGCAAGATTTTGATACAGCAGTCACGTAGAACTCAAACAACCGAAGATGGTCGCGAAGCATTTTCAGTCATTACACGCATGCTCAAACAATCTGTTATGTCTTCAATCACCATTACCCAGCCGGACACCAATACCAGGCTTATTGATTTTACATTACCCACAGGGTTAGCTATCTGGCCAAATACTTCGCCGCCATTTATAAACAATGCGATACGTTTAAGCTGGACCAGTCAGGGCAGCAACTCTAACCAGATTCTTCTGGCAACTGCAGCTAGCATTGGCAGCCTGAATGGAGCAAACACAACCGTACTTGTCGGTGACTCCTCTGGAAATAACACACAAATTTCAGCTATGGAGTTAGTTAAAAATATTGATAACAGTTATTCTTTTTTATTAAATGCGCAAACTAGCAATATCAATCCTGATAAAACTTTAAAAGTTTCTTTTGAAGGCCTTATTCTTCCACGAAACTAATTTTTCGTTAACTAGATATATTTTTATGAATAATAAACATCAAAAAGGCTCAACACTCATTCTTGTTATGATTATGCTGGCCATTATGATTACCACTTCCATTCATTTTTTTACGCAATCAACCGATAGTACTAAAGTCTCTGGCGCTGCACGCGATAGCACACAATCTTTACTACTTACCGAAAGCGCCATGGAACTACTGCGCGGCCAGTTTATTAACCAGCTTGATACAAATGCAGTTATAAACAATACCGATTGTGATGTAGCCGGAACCAGCCTGGACAAGTGCGAAGCCAGTGCTCTATTGCAAAATATCGCAACACCTGTAAACGATTTACTGCCTTATATGTTTTACGTATCAGATACATCAGCTATTGATCATTCCATGCCTTCACTTCTGCAAACCATAGCTAATGGTGAAGGCGGATTTATCACAACATCACTACCATTAAACTCTCAGAAGGTATCTTCTGCCATAACAGAATTGCGCATAAATGATATGTTCAATGTTGAATTTAAGCCTATGTTATACACCGTAAATAACAATGGCTTACTGGTACAAAGCCTGGCAGCTAACTGGGATGCCGAAATGGCACCGCAAAAAGCGGCTGCATGGATAGAGGTCATACTAAACCCGGATGACACTACTGCAATTGACCTGTATGTACAGGCTATTTCACAGGTTGGTAATGGCAGAAGTTTTATTCAACGTTATGTCGGCAGTTATTATAGCAGTGACACGCTGGGAGGCTTTATATCTCCACTATCTGAAAGCAGTGAAATAGCGCGCGACCCTAGCGCCCCCTGACACACAGAAAATTCAATTCTCAAATCATTAATACTGGATATATTAAAATACAATGGAACTGATTATGAAAACCACCAATCAAAAAATATTTTTTCAATTCACTCTAAGTCTGCTGGTGTTTTTTAACAGCACATTATTTGCCGGTGGTTGTAGCTCTGGTTCTGGCAGCGTCATTATTGATAACACATCCACATCTAGCGTCGTTGCTGTAGGCGCTAACCTGGGCTTTACCTGCGATGGAAAAAGCAGCACCGCCATTGATGACGGCATAGGAGGAAACGCGATTAACATAACTGATTTTCAGGTTCTCACACGCGACATAAGCAATTCAACACATGAGTTAAGATTGTTTGTCGGGAAATCAAGCGAGACCATTTCTGATTACAATTATGGAACCAGTAATCAGTTTGACTATTTCGCTGATGGCCTGCACTTATTTGATCTTGATCGTTTACGTCAGGCTGCGGACTGGATCTCTTTAAATGTAACACCAGATGCAGGCGTTCTTTCAAATACCTATGGCACCATATCTCTTCAACAGTTTCTAAAAAACATTGCGGATGGTGTCACCATGTATGGCATGGTACGAGTGCTGGTACCGCTAGAAAAAGGGCAGTCATCCAGCACTTTAAATGCCCTCGGCACGACGGTTACTTCAGGATCTCTATACGGTTTTTGCAACTCGACTAGCGGCCTGTGTTCATGTGCACCGGGAAAAAATGCCAGCTTTGATAAAATTGAGCCTAATGCAACCATCTGTGGTTACAACATGCCGGCAAATGCAAAAATCAAAGTTAAAGGCAGCCTGTTCTGGGATTTTATTGATAGTGCTGACATGCATTCTCTGGCACTTGATGAACTACCTTTTATTCCCCGTGAACTTTACTTTAAAGTGACCATGCCCATTATGGTTAACTGGGCACACGACATAAATGATGATGGTGCAATGGACAACATGACACTGGTTAGCAATTACTCCACTGGACTGAGCAATAACACTATCATAACCCCCTCATTTAATTATTCTGATGTTCCAGTAGAAAGCAAAGATCAATATTTTTTCGAAACGGGTATTACATTAACTCAGGCACAATTTGATTCCCTTGATGCCCCCGATAAATATCATTTAATGCTACCCTCCGGCTATGCAGATGGCTGGGCTGAAGCTTTTGATAAACTTAATATCTCTGCAGCAGACTGGTCAGGCATTCCGTCTATGGGAACAAAGCCATTTAGAGTTCCCAGCGGGGTCACTGGAGTGATGACAGCGAATGATGTGCGCTCAAATAGCTTTGAAGACATTCCAACCTATTTATATAGTGGCGGACTAATTGATATGCATGATCACGTAAATGTTTCAGGTCTGGTTTACGTCCCTCAGGGCATGGAACTGGAAGCAAAAGTCACTAACATTACAAAACAATATGTTAGTGGTGCAATTATTATTCGTGACAGTTTTTTTATTGAAGCAAAAAGCGGTACCGTTACAATTATAAGCTCTGACCCAGACAGCTATTCAACTATTCGTGTGCGCGCACCAACTGGTACCAGCTCCGTCACCCTGACATTTGACAGCAGCTCATTCCAAAACGCATCAATTAATAGTAACCCTGATGGTAGCAGCTCTCCCAACTCACCAAACACACCGCCGCCTTCTGCTACACAGAACAATGCACCGGGAAAAGTTAACTGGCAGGAAATTCGTCCTCAGCTGTAAACTAGAACCATACCGGTTTAATCTCTATCTTAAACCGGTATTCTAAGGGCATTCTTTTCTGACAAGACTCACTAAGGCTTTATTAATAAATCATCTGTTTTGATATGCAGGGTTACTAATCAACTCAAGCTCCTGGCGAATCCATCCTTCAACTTTTTCTTTTACATCATCCTGCTTCATTGCCATCGCATTAAATGGCTCACCAATCGAAACCGTAATGGTTCCGGGATATTTAATAAAACTGTGCTTCGGCCAGAATTCACCCGCATTATGCGCAATGGGTAAAACCGGATGAGCAATACGTGATGCAAAAACAAAGCTGCCCATTTTGTATTTGCTTTTTACACCCGGTGATATTCGTGTGCCTTCAGGAAAAATAATTACCCAGCGCCCGGCTGTTAACTTTTGCTCGCCCTGCTCAACAATCTGATCGATGGCTTTGCGCCCTGCACTTCTGTCAATGGCAATCGGGCTCATTAATGCTAACCCCCAACCGAATATCGGAATGCGGAACAGTTCTTTTTTCATTACCCACAATTGATTAGGTAAAAAATCCTGGAAGGCGATGGTTTCCCAGGTTGACTGGTGATTTGAAATAACCAGACTGGCCTCTTTAGGAATGTTTTCTTTACCTTTTATTTCATAATCTAAATTACAAAACCAGCGTAAAAAATGCATATTCATTTTTGCCCAGCTTGAACCGATGGCATAACGCTGATTGACCGGCAACCAGAAAAAAACCAGCACTGTAAACACAACAATAACCATGGTTACAAAATGAATTAGCCAGAACAGGCTGGAACGAATATACAACTCTGCTTGAGAATACTGTCTAGTTTTTTTCACCTAATAATCCTAAATTTAGCTAGCTTAAATTTTACACTGTGATACCTGTGATACCGGGCATTCAGTTTCCGCCGCGTGTTTAAAGCCACTGGATTCCTGCCTTCGCAGGAATGACAGCATTTACTATGACTGCAAACGCGACAGATCAGCCGCTTTCATAAACAAATTATGCAACTGACTCAACATGGCTAAGCGATTATTTTTTAATGCTTCATCGTCAGCCATGACCATTACCGCCTCAAAAAAATCATCTATCGGGTCACGTAAAGCAGCTAACTGCTGCAGCGCATCCGAATAATTTCCCGCATCAAATAATGGCAGTACTTTTTTCGACATAGCCTGTAATTTTTCATTCAGGCTTTTTTCTTGCGACTCAAGCAATAGATTTTCATCAATCGTTATAGCCAAATCGCCTTTTACTTTTTTAAGAATGTTTCCGATACGCTTATTTGCTGCCGCCAGGCTTTCAGCCTCATCGAGTTTTCTAAACTGATTTACCGCATGCACCCGGCGATCAAAATCCATAGGCCGTGTTGGCTTTAACGTCATAACTGCATCATAAACATCAACTGTTATTTTCTGGCCATCAATAACCTGGCTGGTATAGTAAACTTTCAAACGATCCAGCATAAAACTGATCACGTCATCTATGGCTTTTTTACCATCAACCTGATCAGCATAAGCCGTCGCTGCAAAACCCAGTAAATCGTTTAAATCTAAATCCAGTTTACATTCGATTAGAATACGTAGCACACCCAAAGCAGCCCGGCGCAAAGCAAACGGATCTTTTTCACCGGTGGGCTTTTGACCAATGGCAAATATACCCAGCAGCGTATCTAACTTATCTGCCAGCGAAACAATTTGTCCGGTTTTACCTTTTGGTAAATTATCGCCGGCAAAGCGCGGCATATATTGTTCGTCTAACGCGTCCGCTACTTCTGCCGGCTCACCGTCATTAATGGCATAATAGCGACCCATAATGCCCTGTAAATCTGAAAACTCACACACCATTTCCGTCATTAAATCACACTTACTTAACAGGCCTGCACGTTTTGCATACTCGGTATTTTCATTCAGTTGCTTTGCAATAGATTCTGCAATACTCGCGACTCTGCGTGACTTGTCACCCACTGAACCGAGTTTATTTTGAAACACAACTTTATTTAACGATTCAATATGATCTTCTAATTTCTTTTTATTATCCTGTTCCCAGAAGAACTTAGCATCTCCGAGGCGCGGACGAATAACCCGCTCATTACCTTCTTTAACTTTTGCAGGATTTTTACTTTCGATATTACTTATGGTAATAAAGTGCGGCATTAATTTTTCAGCTTTATCTATTACCGGAAAATATTTTTGATGATCCTGCATTGACGAAATTAAACTTTCCGCCGGTACACTTAAAAACTCTTTGTCAAAATCACCAGACACAGCGACCGGCCATTCCACCAGTGCACTGACTTCCTGTAATAAGTCCGCATCAATTAATGCTTTGCCGCCTAATTTTTCTGCTGCACTCTCCGCCTGCTGCTTTACCAGCGCCATACGTTCATCACGATCAACCAGCACATAACCCGGCGATTTCATCCGCGACACATAGTCACCCGGTGATTGTAAATTGATAACTTCAGGATGATGAAAACGATGCCCCCGAGAATCACGACCGGAAGTTATTCCTAAAATTTCAGCTTCAATCACATCATTGCCAAACAGTAAAACAACCCAGTGAACCGGACGCACAAATTCTGCTGTACTGTCGCCCCAGCGCATGCGTTTTGGAATGGGTAATTTAGCCAAAGACTGACTCACAATTTCCGGCACAATCTCAGTGGTGGGTTTACCAATTTCTTCAATTTTAAAAACTAAGCGTTCACCTTTATCGGTTTGTGTTGTCGCCAATTCAGCTACTTCAACACCACAACCCCGCGCAAAACCCTGCGCGGCTTTTGACGGGTTGCCGTCTTTATCATAAGCGGCTTTCACATTCGGGCCGAGCTTTTCAATATGGCGATCCGCCTGCGCTTCATCCACGTCATCTATTAAAACCGCTAACCTGCGCGGCGATGCATAAGCTTTTATTTTTTTAAAGTTAATGCCGGCTTCTTTTAAGCCGCTTTCAATGCCTGTGGCAAAAGCATCAGATAATTTATTGAGTGCTTTCGGGGGTAATTCTTCGGTACCAATTTCAATTAATAGATCACGGGTGCTCATGATTTTTCTCCCCCCTTTACATCTTTTACAGCATCTTTTCCAGCACCTTTTCCAGCACCTTTTCCAATAGGGAAGCCCAGCGCTTCACGGGCATCGTAATATGCCTGTGCCACTGCACGCGATAAAGTGCGTACCCGTAAAATATAACGCTGTCGTTCGGTGACAGAAATGGCGTGGCGTGCATCCAGTAAGTTAAAGGTATGCGAGGCTTTTAACACCTGCTCATACGCCGGCAATGGCAAACCCGCTTCAATCAGTTTTGCACTTTCTTTTTCACAGGTATCAAACCATGCAAACAAGGCATCCGTATCCGCGTGTTCAAAATTATAATGCGATTGTTCCACTTCATTCTGATGAAAAACATCGCCGTAAGTCAGTACTCCCTGCGGGCCTTTTGTCCACACCAGATCGAAAATACTTTTGGCATTTTGAATGTACATGGCAAGACGTTCTAACCCATAGGTGATTTCACCGGTGACCGGACGACACTCCAGACCACCCACCTGCTGGAAGTAGGTAAACTGCGTTACTTCCATGCCATTCAGCCAGACTTCCCAGCCTAAACCCCAGGCGCCTAATGTTGGCGATTCCCAGTTATCTTCAACAAAACGGATATCATGTTCCAGCGCATCAAAGCCGAGCATTTTCAAAGAGTCTAAATACAGCTCCTGAATATTGTCCGGGTTTGGCTTAAGCGCCACCTGAAACTGGTAATAGTGCTGCAGGCGATTGGGGTTTTCACCAAAACGCCCATCAGTAGGACGACGACACGGCTGCACATAGCAAGCTCTCCACGGCTCAGGGCCAATGGAGCGTAAAAAAGTCGCGGGGTGAAAGGTACCCGCGCCCACTTCCATATCCAGCGGTTGAATAATGGCGCAGCCCTGCTGTGCCCAGAAATCCTGCAGAGCACTGATCATGCCCTGAAATGTTGATACGTCGTGTGCCATTTAAGTTTGTTCTGTCTTGTTTTAAAGCCCGCTAGTATACCGAAAACAGGGCTTAATGGCCTGCTAGTTTTTGGGTTTATTGTGCTAAATACATGCTCTAATTACTTAGTAGCGCCTAACGAAAAGAAAAAGAAAACGCAAATGTACGCAAATAAAAGCAAAATACTTATAATTGAATATTTATTACTTCTGTTTGCAGGCCGATTCAGCTCTCGATGCTTTGGCGTTTATTCGCATTGACATGCATGAATGCACTAATTCAACGAGAGCATTGATGCTCAGGAGCTGTCATTTGCGTTTTCCTTTTCTTTTGACTTTTAATCGATAAGCACTCAAATTCCACCTACTATTCAGGCTAACTTTAACGGATAATACGCCTCCCTATTTATTCGCTGATACGCCATGCCCGATAACAACATTTCCCTCCCTGAACTGGCTAACTGGCTTGCGGACAAATCACGTCCAGCCAACACGCTCAATCTCGATCAGCTTTTAGGCTTCTTATTTGCGATTAACTGCACCCCGACGCAACTCAAAGACAGCGACTGGATGCCCGCGGTGTTTGGCGATCAGCTGAATGCAGTCACCAGCGAAAATGATTACTTAGATGCCATCATCCGCGTAAAACAGCACATTATGCAGGATATCGATGATTTCATGGTTAGCCTGCCCAGGCCCTGCCAGCTCACCGAGCCTTTTGAGGCTAACTTTGAAAACAATGCACTGCATCACTGGGGCAAGGGTTTTGAGCTAGGCCTCACCCTCACCGAACATTTTTGGGATACCTGCAAAGACGAGGCTCAGCCCCAGTCTTTCTGGATGATGCTGAGTTTCTTCTCCAATTTACACAATGCCCAGCAACTTACGGCTAAATTTCAGAATGGTGCATTGCCGATAGAAACCGTCACCCGGCATATTTTCAGCGAATTCAGCAAAATGATGCAGGGCTATGCGGATCTGGCTAAAAAGTATCGAAAAGAATCTCAGCCCGCAAAAATCAATATCACCTCCAGCGCGGTGAAAAACTCTGCGGGCATTCCCATTATGGGCGCAAGCCAGCCGGGGCAAGATGCCAGCCAGCTGATACAGCAGGCCTGGGCCGCAGATAACCCGGTAGAAAAAGTCCAGCTGGCTCATCAGGCTCTGGAGCAGGACCCGGATAACATCAATGCGCTGATGTTACTGGCCCAGTGGGAAGCCGCCAATTCTGCTGAGCGTTGTGATTTATTAAAACGCGCTGTCGATGGTTGCGAACGGGTACTCGGCGCAGAATTTTTCGAAAAAAATACCGGCCGCTTCTGGTTGATTCGCGAAACCCGCACTTTTATGGAAGCGCTTACAAATTTAGCCAGCACCTATGCCCACCTGAAAAATTTCGAAAATGCCATTGCCTGCTACGAGCGGGGTATTTTACTTAACCCGGCGGATAACCAGTTTAACCGCTATCCACTTAGCAACTGCTATATCCAGAGCCGCCAGCTCGACAAAGCACAGCAGCTGGCTCAACAATTTCCGCAAGACACCGGCGCCTTCTTTTTATTCGATCAGGCTTTAATTAGCTTTATTCAAACCGCTAATAGTGGCGAAAGCAAAGCCTTAAAAAAGCAGGCTTTAGCCCATAATAAATATGTGCCGAAGCTATTATCTGGAAAAATTAAAATGCCGAAGCGTATGCCGGAGCGGCTGAGTTCGGGGGATAAAGATGAAGCGGTGCTTTATGCGGCGCAGAATATGGAGTTGTGGCGCTCGGTGGCCGGGTCAATTCCGTGGTTGATGAAGAAGTAACTGTAGCATCTGAATTCGAACCTACAGGGGTTTGGCGGACAGCGTAATCCATGGCTGCAGATTTGCCATATTACAGCTGTCGGTTTCAAATAAGCCTATCAGAAACCCATGGGCGGCTTTGCCATTAACAACGAATTTGTAGCCATTCATACGCAAAAACACATCTGTCGCAAAGAACGCAACGCGTTTATTGCCATCAATAAATGGATGATTGTTAATTAACGACTCAAACAAAGCTGCCGCCATTTCAAACAGGCTTGAATAATAGCCAGTTTGCGGGCGATACAGTGCGCTTTCCAGTAAGCCCAAATCACGCACACCTTCTGCACCCCCAAATCGCTTAATTAAAATGCCATGCATTTCCAGCACTTCATCCAGCGTAAGAAAGAGGTTACTCATTTAGCCAGCAAATGCCCCAGCTCTTCATTTTCCCGCATCGAATCATCCAGATGCGACAGCACAGCCGGGCGCACACGCCGACGCTGTAAATATTCGGTAATGGCCTCATTAACCATGCCGGAGATATTTTGGTGGGAGTCATGTGCAGCAGCCTTAAGCTCTTCCCACACTACCTCATCCACTTTAGAACTGATTTTTATATTAGCCATAAACAAACATTAGTTGACGAAACCTGACATGTCAACCTTCGAGATAGATACGACCAAACACATCTCTCTCGCACATATCCCCGAGCATAACGCACCAAAAGCCAACAAACTGTCCCCGGCAGAGACACGCCACAACAAACTAGTTACTTATGTTAGTAACTGATAAAATACCTAATTAGTTTCAAATTTCATCAGGTTCCCTCATGTCACAACAACGCAAAGCCGTCGCCCTTATTTCCGGCGGTCTCGACTCTCTACTCGCCGCCAAAGCCATGCTTGAACAGGGCATACATGTGGAAGGTATTAATTTTTTCACCGGCTTCTGCGTTGAAGGCCATACCCACGCGATTCGCAAAAAAGACAAATCCAAGCCCAAACGCAATAACGCACTGTGGTCGGCAGAGCAACTGGGTATTAAATTACATATTATTGATATTGTTGAAGAATATAAAGACGTGCTACTCAACCCCAAACACGGCTACGGCAAAAACATGAACCCGTGTTTAGACTGCAAAATATTCATGGTGAACAAAGCCAGACAATGGGCTGAAGAAAACGACTTTGATTTTATTATTACCGGCGAAGTCATTGGCCAGCGCCCCATGTCACAACGCAAAGACACCATGCCGGTAATTTCAAGAGAGTCCGGTGCAGACGATCGCCTGCTGCGCCCGCTGTGCGCACAGAACTTACCCGCAACCCTGCCGGAAAAAGAAGGCTGGGTGAAACGTGATGAACTGTTTGGTTTTTCCGGTCGTAATCGCAAGCCCCAGATGGAACTGGCCAAACAATACGGCTTTGAAGACTATGCCAAACCCGCCGGTGGCTGCTGCTTCTTAACCGATGAAAACTACTCGGCTAAGCTGGTAGATTTATGGGATGCCCGCGGAGTACGTGAATACGAAATGGACGACGTAATGCTACTAAAAGTCGGCCGCCACCTGCGTCCCATGCCCCATTACAAACTTATTGTTGGTCGTGAAGATGGCGAAAATAAATTTTTGCAGGGTTATAAAAATAGCTTTATTACCTTTAAAACCATGGACTGCCCCGGCCCGTTAACCCTATTAGATGGCGTTGCCACCGATGATGATCTGGAATTCGCCGCCCGTATTTGCGCCCGTTACTCACAGGGCAGAAATGCCGAAACCGTCACCATAGAAGCCCGTCGCACCAATGGCGACACCACAACCTTAGTGGTAAAGCCCATGGCGTCCGCTGATATTAAACCGGAGTGGCACGTATAATGGCTCACTATGAATTAGACGCGCGCCGCATGTTTTGCCCGATGCCAGTGATTCGCACACAGGACAAAATAAAAGAACTGCAGGTAGGTGACACGCTGGAAGTGGTCTCAACCGACCCCGGTGCACTCAATGACATTCCGGCATGGAGCCGGATTAATGGCCACAAGGTGTTAGAAACCCGTGAAGCCGATGACGAAGTGTTTGTTGTAGTGGAAGTTTGCGACAGCTAAATAATTCATCAGGCCGCTGCTGAAAAAATACGCCGCGAGTTTTTATCTTCTTTGTGCTGCACCGCTACGCTGTACTTTAATTCACCGGCATTGCTGTTGTACCATTGTGAGCAGGCATCCAGTGCTTCGTTAATCGATCTGAAATAAGACAGCACATGGCCGGCTTCGGTCATTAACACTACAGTGTTTTCACTCCATTCTCGTATGCAAAATTTCATTGAAATTTCCTCTTTTGAATTTAATTTGCAAACGCAGTATTGAATTTAGTTTTGATGGTTTTGTGACAATATAATGAAGAGATAGTGACATTGTTTACGGGTTAGATTTCCATGCAAGCAAGGGGGCGCAAGCAAGGGGTCAGAGTCATGCGCATAGCAATCTCTGTTTCCTGCCAGATACTCCCCCGCATGACTCCGACCCCGATAACACATAACTCCGATCAAAAAACCAGAACACCACTCACCTTCCAAGGGGTCAGAGTCATGCGCATAGCAACCCCTGTTTCCTGCCAGATACTCCCCCGCATGACTCCGACCCCGAAACACATAACTCCGATCAAAAAACCAGAACACCGCTCACCTTCCCAGGGGTCAGAGTCATGCGCATAATAATCTCTGTTTCCTGCCAGATACTCCCCCGCATGACTCCGACCCCGATAACACATAACTCCGATCAAAAAACCAGAACACCACTCACCTTCCAAGGGGTCAGAGTCATGCGCATAGCAACCCCTGTTTCCTGCCAGATACTCCCTCGCATGACTCTGACCCCGAAACACACCTAACCACCCTGAGCCAACCCCGCCACGCGCAACAAAAAATCAGCCCGCCCAATCCCCAAACCTTTTTCCGTCCCCCGGCGAATATCCACCAGTTCTTTACGGGAAAGCGGCTCCACAAATAACTCCACATACGCTTTGCGTTCGCCTTCACCCTCATGCCCTCCAATAAGCTGAAGATAAACATCATGGGGGAAAACCAGCTTATCCACCTGCCCCAGGGCATTCGCTGCGTAACTGGAATAATCATAATCGGCAGGCGCTCGAACCAGCCCGGCCCGCACCGGGTTCAGTTCAATATAGCGATAACACGCCAGCAGATAACGATCCGTATCCACCAGTGCAGCCTTATAACGCCCTTCCCACAGCGCACCACTTCGATGATAGCAACGGTTAAAATACTGCGCATAGCGCCGCCCCACGGTTTGCATAGTGCGGGGTATAGACAGAGCATCCAGAGGTGTAGCCAGCAGATGTAAATGATTGTGCATAAGCACCCAGGCATGCACCTGTAATGAATGTTTTTCAGTAGCCTCGAGCAGGCAGCGATACAGAAAGCGAAAATCCTCAACCCGCGCCAGAATCGGGTCACGGTTATGCCCCCGCACCACAATATGCTGAGGCTGGTTCGGTAAAAAAACACGGCGGCGGCGCGGCATAGTCACTCCCTGTTGACTAATAATTTATGCACTTAGCGTATTCGGTGGCGATGATAATTGTCAAATGCCGGAATCAGATGGGGTCGAGGTCAAGAACCTCATAAGTGCCACGCTACAAGGGGCCGCCTTACATGGAAGGCGGGGTCGGTAAGGGGTCGTGTCACAAGGAGGCAATTAAGGGGTCGGAGTCATGCGCGTAACAACCCCTGTTTCCTGCGAGATACTCACACG
>CAZHEA010000061.1:0-19417 GCA_964531165.1 uncultured Thiotrichaceae bacterium | reverse complement strand
CTTAAATCTCCACAGAGTCAATTCTTAAACGCATAGGATACACCGTGAGACCTTTTCACGATACAGGTGCGAAACAAAAATGCGCTAAGATTTATCAAATTGAGGGTAAAGATGCCGTTATTATCCCGGAATTGACCCGTTATCTAACAAATAACAGATGAATCTCAACGATTTTGGCCAGTGAACATATTACCCAAAGATTTCAACGCAATGTATGCGAGGTGGGAATAGATTAAAGCACACAAAAAATAAGGCCGAACCCTTGCGGGCTCGGCCTTATTTTATCGATTAAACTAAAAACTATTTAATCGCATTATCCATATTGTACTTCAGGCGCGAGAAGTAGCAGTTGAGGAATGTTGATGCGGAAAAAGCCACCCACATAAACAAAAAACTAAAAGCATAGGCCTGAATACGAAAAACACCTTCATCAACATCAAGCATCATGGCTACCGCTATATCCGCAGGATCAATAAACGCAAACACCATAAACACAATGGCACCAACGACTAGAGCATTGGTCCACAAAAAAGAAATTACACATTTACAACTGGGTGCATCACTCATATTAAAAATCCCCTTACAAACTCCCGAAAAATCCGGTCGAGCTATATTCATTTGATTGAGAACGGCTAGATCTTCAACAGAAAACTAAATCATTATTTAGCAAAAGCTATCAATCACCGACATGTCATTTGATATTGATTAAACTTCAAACAACACCAACCTGTCAAGCATGGTTTTATAATTAATTCAATTAATAAACGCAATTCACATGATTTACATCAAATAAATAATTTTTATAGGGATCGCCGCCTCATACTCTGCGTTTATAGCTCGCTGCAAATGAATGTCAGCATAATGCATGCCATGTCAAAAAAGTCGCAAATAAACATTAACTTAGCTAAAAATGTTAATTCATGCCATGAAAACATAAAAATATAGTACGGGTTTATTTTTCTCTATTTTGAAGAAATCAGACTGATAAGCCAAAAATAAATCAAATATAGATATAGAAATATTTTATACCTGAAGCCAGAAAGTCACCGGGCCGTTATTCAGTAATTCAACCTGCATATCCGCCCCAAACTCTCCCAGCTGTATCTTTGTATGTGCCGATTCACACTTTTGGGCAACATAATGAAACCACTTTCTACCTTCTTCCGCAGGCGCTGCATTCGAAAAACCGGGGCGCATGCCATTTTTCGTGTCCGCTGCCAGTGTAAACTGCGGCACTAGCAATATTTCACCCTGTATATCCTGCACACTCAGATTCATTTTTGCCTGCTCATCCTCAAATATACGATAACCCAACAGCCGCTGAGCCAGCTTATCTGCTTTTAACTGATTATCTTTTTTCTCAATCCCCACTAGCACCAGCAGCCCCCGCTCAATACGGGCAATTTCAATATTAGACACGCTAACACGGGCATAACTGACCCGCTGTATTAATGCAATCATGACAATTTAACACTCATTTCCTGTGCAATACCCAACAAAGCCGACGTTATTCCTGGCTCTACGACTGCATGCCCTGCACCTTCAATAATATGTAACTGCGCTTCCGGCCACGCTGTCGATAGCTCCCACGCCTGATCGAGCGAACAAATTACGTCATATCGCCCATGTACTATGTATGCGGGAATATGACGTATTTTATCAATGCCATTAATTAGCTGGTCCGGTGCCAGCCAGCATTGATGCATGAAGTAGTGACACTCTATGCGCGCCACACTTAATGCGGTATGTGGATTTGAAAAACTGCTGACCACATCTTTATCGGTTCTCAGAGTTGCCGTCATACCCTCCCATACCGACCATGCTTTAGCGGCGCGCAATTGCTGAATTTCATTATCACCGGTAAGCTGTCGCGAATAAGCCGACACCATATCCCCACGTTCAGATTCAGCAATTGGCTCTACAAATTTTTCCCAGTAATCTGGAAATAACTTGCTGGTACCTTCCTGATAAAACCACTGTACATCTTTATCACGCGCTAAAAATATGCCACGCAATATCAGGCCAGTGACTTTTTCAGGGTGTGTTTGTGCATATAATAAGCCCAACGTTGAGCCCCATGAACCGCCAAATACCACCCATTTATCTATTTGTAGATGCTCCCGTATTCGTTCAATATCCGCCACTAGATGATTGCTGGTATTATTTTCCAGACTGGCATGGGGAGTTGATTTACCACAACCTCGCTGGTCAAACAAAATAATCCGATAAACCTGCGGATCAAAATAACGCCGATGAAAGGGTGCGCAACCAGCTCCCGGCCCGCCATGCAAAAAAACCACCGGTAAACCCGTCGGGTTTCCGCATTCCTCTATATATAAAGTATGTAAATCATCAACCTGCAGATGATGGCTGACATAAGGCCGGATTGAATTAAACAGTTTTTTCATAGTTTTTCATACCTTGTAGGATTTTCCCTACAGACTTTAAGTAAGAAGACTGACATTAAGCACCTGAATCAGCTGATAGCATTGCACCAAACTATTGTCCATAATACTTCACATGGACACAAGGACATGGCATTAACAAGGACACACGGATCGTTAGGAAGTAGCAGACAAGGAATACATGGATAAGGAATCCACGGAAGATAAGTAGGTTATACAGGAGTATAAGAAAAAACGGAGCATGCTACAACGCCATAATCAATCACCAGGGCAGCGGAAGTCCAAAACCCGGCAAGGATCGCCGGGTTTTTTATTGCCTGGAATAAAGTTAATGCCAAATAAGGTTGAAGCCGACCCTTACTCTAGCGCCGGCTAAGACATCTCTGCCAGCAACACATCCCTGGCTTTATTTATCTGCCCTGCCAGATAGACCGAACCACCCCGATCCGGATGCATTTTTTGCATCAGTTGCTTATGCGCTTTTATAACCACTTTTCTACCCGCTTCATCATCCACACCCAGTATTTCTCTTGCCTGCTGCACGCCCATAACAGAATCCGAACCGGGCCGGGATGCCTGCTCTTTGTAAGCCCCATCATCGTCATCTTTCCAGCCCGATTTTTCACGATCCAGATAAGCCACTAACAAAGCCGCCGACGGTGCATCATGCTGCTGACAGTCTCTTAACAGAGACAATAGCTGCTCTCGGGATAATATCTGCAACTTCTGCCCTGCAAACTCCCCCTCGAGCACCTCACCCTGCAACGCTCCACTTAACATATCAATCTGCAAACTCACATAACGGGCACGCATACTCGATTGACGATTCTGCTGATAACGCTGAAAATAAGGCCGAATAGCAGGCCAAGCCCCAAAACCAAATCGAGCCAGACGCGGGATCAGAGGTAACAACCCGCCCAGTAACGCAAATAACCAACTAATACGCCCGCTCAGAATCAGTGCTATCAATAGAGCGGAGAAAGCCATTAATGCCAGAAATCGACGAGCATTCTTCTGTCGATCAATATCCAGTCTGCGATACCGAGCCAACAGATAAAATATCAACAACAATAATAAAACTAATATAATAACCCGTATCAAAATTAACCCTTCTTTACTGACATATGCGGACTCAGCCGGCATGCAACTGTCTACATTCTATACTATAAAGTAAATATCAACGTTCAATGAGCGAGGTTTTGATTTCACTCTACAAACGTAAGGCGCTCGTCATTGGCTAGCACCTGTATCGGAGAACCGATGACCGCATCACTCTAATGACGCCAGGAGATTAATATAAACACTCAGGGATGACAAAATGTTTTAAGGCCTGGCTTATAAACAACATCCTCACCATCCGCACATGGTTTAAATTTAAACTCACAGATACCACTGGCTTGTTATCTAAAAAAACGCATCAACAGCACTCATTAGTATCGCTGATAAAGATAAAGGACAATAAATGCATAAACTCACTTTAAAACTGCAAATATGGATCGGTTTTTTACTGGTTTTAATATTAACCGCAATTGTCGCATTTACTTCCATTTACTTTCTTGTACAGGTTAATCGAGATGCCAGCTATATTGCATCCGAAGCCCAACCCACTATGATCGATGCGCTGGTTATTACCAACGATCTGAATATCACCGCTCGCATTATCAATGCCTATATGATTACCCACAAAAAATCCGATAGAGAAGCATTAGCCAATAGCCTGAACAAACTTAACAAGCACTTACAAAACTACACTCAACTCAGCAATGTTATTCAACATAAAAAATTGTTTGATGAAGTAAATAATATTCAGAACCAGGTTAAACAATTTAATGTTCATATCAAAAAAATCGAATACCTGATTCATAATCCAGTCGACAATTATCCGGCACTTGCTCTTTCGGTATCAAAAGTGAACCCGTTAAATCAGTCAGTATTATCATCTCTGGATATGGCTATTCAGTCAGAACTTGAAGAAGACAATACTCAGGAGCGAAAACTACTGTTGATGGCATTATCGGATCTGCGTCACAACTGGATGAACATTGTCACATCAAACCGCTCCTTTTTGTCAACGCCCAGTGATAGTCGCGAAGACAAAACACAGGTCTATCGAAAAAATCATCTATCCCTGTTAAACAAATTACAGCAGCAACAGGATATTTTTACCTTTGAGCAGGAAGAAGCCATTGAATCGGTTACAAATGACAGCATTAAGCATCTTCAACATCTGGACCAAATTTATAAAATATTTAAATCCGGAAACTGGCGTAAAGACCAACAGTTACTCACTAATGAGCTACAGCCATTAATTAAACAAATATCAGAAAACCTCAACGATATTACTAGCGGACAAAAGCACACCGCTCTTTCTTTATCACAGGGCTTGCTGAATAAAATAAACACCGCCATTACCATTACTATCATCACATTATGTTCTGCCATTTTAATTGGTGTTGGTATTGCATGGTCAAATGTCAGACAAATAAATAATATTGTTTCTGAAGTCTCTACCAGTCTCAATCAAATGTCCCATGGCGATTTTGATATCAACCTTAATGAAAGCCAGGCGGGAGAAACTGGCCAGGTAGCGGCCATCATAAATAAATTTTCCCGACAGCTAAAAAATATGATTAACAACCTGAGCACTTCCGTCAATCAACTTGAAATGGCATCGACTGATATGTCCTCTATCATAGCTGAATCATCCGAAAATATTTTACAGCAACATCGTGAAACAGAAATGGTTGCTACCGCGGTTGAGGAAATGACTGCGACCGCACAGGAAGTTGCAAGCAGTGCGGCCACTGCTGCCTCCTCATCAAAACAGGCTAACGACCTTGCACTAGCCGGCGCTAAAAGTTCAACTAAAGCCCATGGCGGCATAACACGCCTGGTCAGTGACCTTGATAGTGCATCGGGTGTAATCCAGAATCTGAAAAATGAATCTAATAATATCAGCGTTGTTTTAGATGTTATTCGTGATATTTCAGAGCAGACCAATTTACTTGCACTCAACGCAGCAATCGAAGCCGCACGCGCAGGCGAACAGGGGCGGGGGTTTGCTGTTGTGGCTGATGAAGTGCGTACACTCGCAAGCAGGACACAACAATCCACAGATGAAATTCGTAGTAAAATTGACCAGTTACAAAGCGGTGCAAATGACGCCGTTTTAGCGATGGACAGCGCCATAAAAGAAGTGTCTGCGAATAGCGAACAAGTTAAAACAGTTGCCGAGTCTCTGCAGGCTATTGCTAGCGAAATACTCACCATTAATCATCAAATAGATCAAATGGCTGCCGCATCCGAACAACAAAGTGCAACTGCTGAAGAAATAAGTCGCAACATTGTATCCATTAGTATGCTTGCAGAAAAAACAGCCAGTGGCACAACACTATCTAAAAAAGCAGAAGACGACCTGAACATGGTCACCCATAACATTCAGAATGTTATCAAAGAATTCAAGGCGTAGTTTCTCGATAGTTAATAATAATAATGACTTTATTACCCGGATAAATTAAATCCGGATTTTTAATTTTACTTAATCTTGCCAACTCCGGATAGCGCCATGGATTATTCACATATCGTTTAGCGATATGCCAGAGCGTATCCCCCTTAACAACCAGATGGATGTATTTTTTGCTCTGGGGCCCGGTTCTTTTACTTTGTACCGGCAGCGCAATTTCAGCTTTTCCACCCCCTGACACCGAGAGGCTTTCTGTTTCTGCAGCTCGTGCAGAATTACCTTCTGTATGCACCAGAACAGCTGCAGAATTATTACCGGCAACATCATGTTTTATCTGTTGCTGTTTATGCTTAACATCACCTTTTTCTGATTCTGCTACGGCCAGTTTATTGGCATCGATTTCACTAACGATTAATAGCTCATTCTTGCTCTCATTAGTGGTTTTGTTTTCTATTTTTTCAACAACAGCACTTTCTATTACTATATTTTCAGAAACATTTGAAGGTATATTTTTTCCAATATTGTCAGTTATTAAATAATTATCACTATTAGCTTTGCCTGCTTCACTTGCATCTACATCATTAACAACAATGATAACTTCACCTGCTGATTTAATAATTTCAACGCTACCCTCTCTACTTTCTGCAGCAATTATTTCTTCCTGCCTTATATCTGATGCGGCTTCTTGAAAATCGTCATGCACCACCACACCGACTGGTTCACCACCAGTTTCAATTTCTTTTTCATCCTGATGAAAATCATTCCGCAAAGAGCCATCTTCATGTGCAGACAATTTATTTTCATTAAAAACACTGTTATCTATTTTCTTATCTGCTACTTCAGTCTGGTGATTCGATGTGGTTTCGAATATTTTAAAATCAATCAAGCCGAACATAAAATATATCATTACCATCATCAAAGCTGCCACTGCGAACTTAACCGGCCAATGACTGCCTGTATTTTCCACCGGCGTTGTTATACCAGATATTTTTTTATCCTGCCGCGGCGGAACACTCGCCGTGACTTTATTTGAAACCAATAATGGACTGCATTCAATGAGGCTTTTTGGATGTTTTTTAACCTGGCTTCTATTTGTTTCAATATGCATAGCATCAACAGTGGACGTACGCTCGGACTTTATTGAATGAAAATTTCCACTCGAAATTATTTTATTTTCTTTTTTTATTTTCGAAGAACATTTATCATGCGAATCTTTATAATTCGACTTCAGCCCTAAGCCACCTTCATTAGCCATTAATCTTGGCACTATTGGTATGTCGCTAATTTTTTTACCTGCTGTTAACCCAGTATCAGCCTGTAATACATCACTCTTTATACTGTCCACCAACTCATCTTTGTTTGACTCCGAATAATCCTGCAAAGAAACAGTTTCCTGCCGGCTCTGCATTTTAATTTTATCCGCATCACTTTTGTCTACCATTTTGTGCGCCGCAGCTGCCGACGTTATTGCCTCAGTTACATCGCTTATTTTTTCGCCCGTTATATTTTTATCTGCTTTCAACATTGCAATATGCTGTCGTAAATATCCGGATGCTTTAAATTTATCCAGACTTTCAAAGTCAGCATACAAGCGAATTGCATTCTCCTGAACCAGTGTTTTACTGAAAATATTTTTTGGAATATAAGCTGGCACCGGTGACCAGCCGTTACCGGGAAAGCTAATCACATCTTCTATTTCATCAACCCAGAAACCTGCATGCCCACCCTCCACTTCAACAATGACAATTCTACCCGGAGAGGTAAAATCATTTTCTTCAACGCCGAATCGTACGCGCAAATCAACTAGCCGCACCATGCCGTGTATTGACTTGAACACTCCCGGCTCAGCCACACTGGCACCCGGTGGCACTGTGATTTTAGGCGGCATGACTACCGCTTCTACCGGCATGGTTGGCGAACACACCAATACCGGCCCTACCCGATAGAGCAATAATGCATTCGATTCATTTATGTTCAAAACGGACAAATCTTATTCCATATACTTTTTCTGCCAGTTTTTATATAACTGCCAGGTATATTCAGTGAACTCTTCTTTTGATTTAAACTGCGCCGGATCAATAGCATCAAACAGATAGTAATTGGCCGTACTATTTTCAGTATTCAAGAAATGATATATCTTATCTAAGAGTGAATGCGGGCTACGCCACTCAAAGTCATCCTGAGATTCATAATGCAAAAATACCGGCAATATTGGCACGCCGGTTTTCATTGACACATCAAATGCACCGTAACGAAATGACTCAAATATTCGTTTACCCTTGCAACCACCCTCCGGGTAAAGCGCAATATTTTTACCCTTTTCTATTTCACAGCGAATCGTTTCAGCCGCTGCATTTCGCGACTCTTTTGATTCTCGTTTTACATACAAATTACCTGCGGCCGTCGATATTCGACCCATTACCCACCAGTTTTTCACTTCAATTTTAGCTAATGAGTGAACCTCAAATAATGCAGGTATTCCAATATCTTCAAATGCAGAGGGATGATTTGCAATTAATATATAATTTGACGGGATTTTATTTAAGTTTTTCTGGTGTAATTTCAGATCGACATCAAGCGCCCGCACAAAAGATCTACACCAGACTCTGAATAATCTGAAGTACCAGAATCCTAAACTTTTTTCAGGCAACCATGATAAAGCATATAGCAATGATGTAAGCGCTATGAAATCCAGCCACATTGCCATCAGTTTAATTATTCGCATGCTGTAATAAAACAAACCTGCTCCCTGTCTAACGTTATATATTGATATGCAATTAATTATAGCCCAATAAATAGTGAAGCTTTTGATTGACCTCACACATGGCTATTGCTAACTTGCACGCATATTTAATATTGTCCTAAAAATGAAAATTTTGAACTTAAAACTCCTTATATTAGCTATTTCAGTATTTTTCAGCGGTTGCGCCAGCACTGGCGATCCTCGTGATCCGCTGGAAAGCTATAATCGGGTCGCTTTTGAATTTAATGACGGCTTCGATCGCTACTTACTTAAACCGGTATCAAAGGGCTATAACACCGTAACACCCGACCCGGTGATTAAAGGTGTTAATAATTTTTTCAGTAATCTGGATGACATTATTGTTATCTTTAATGACCTGTTGCAACTCAAACCCCTGCAATTCGCTTCTGACACCGGGCGATTTATCATCAACAGCACATTGGGATTAGCCGGTTTTATCGACTGGGCCAGTGATATGAATATGCCGAAACACCAGGAAGACTTTGGCCAGACTCTGGGCTACTGGGGCGTACCTGAAGGCCCTTATTTTGTGCTTCCTTTCTGGGGTCCGAGCACCATTCGCGACACAACCGGCGTACTGGTTGACACACGCTACTTCGACCCGGTGTGGCAGGAAGTTGAAAATGGCTTTCCTCCCGATCGCCGAAAACAAAGCACATCATGGCAATTAGCCGGCATAAAAGCCATTGATAAACGCGCCTCTCTGCTGAAAGCCGAAAACATACTTAATGAAGCCGCTCTGGATCGCTACACCTTTATACGCGAGTTCTATTTACAGCATCGCCAGAATTTAGTTTACGATGGCAATCCGCCTGAGGAAGAGGTGGAGTTTAATGAAGATGAATTATTTGATTTTGATGAACCTGAACCAGCCACCCCCAGCACACCACACTAATAATGACTGAATTTATAAAACCACCAAAAACACTATTGCGCCAAACCGGCCGTGCACTGATGGATTTTAATATGATTCGCGACGGTGACCGGGTTTTGCTCGGGCTGTCAGGTGGTAAGGACTCACTGGCCCTGCTGCATATACTTAATCACTTTCAACGCCACGCCCCGATTAAATTTGAATTTGCCGCAATGACAGTAGATCCAATGGCCGGTGATTTTGACCCGTCGCCAATGATTCCCTACCTGAAAAGTCTTGGCGTTGAATACCACTATCGCCGCGAAGCGATTATGGATATGGCAAAAGAGCACATGGGCAAGCCCTCATACTGTGCATTTTGCTCCCGTATTAAACGCGGCATTATGTATAACACCGCCCGTCAACATGGCTTTAATAGCATCGCACTGGCTCAGCACCTCGACGACCTGGCTGAGAGTTTTATGATGTCGGCTTTCCATGGCGGACAGCTAAGAACCATGAAAGCACACTATGTGATTGATAAAGGGGATCTACGGGTTATACGCCCGCTGGTGTATGCCCGCGAAAGGCAGACCCGGGAATTTTCTATCAGCGCTGAACTTCCGGTGATTGCAGACTCCTGTCCCGCCTGCTTTTCGATGCCGACACAGCGTCAGCATTTTAAAGAGCTACTGGCTGCAGAAGAATTAAAAAATAAAACTTTATTTAAAAGTTTACTGACGACGATGAAGCCGTTAATGAGTGAAGGCTGCCCGGATATTGAGTCATAGTACAAATAAATTTAAAGCCGACTAGCCGCGCTCAAAATCACAAAAAGATCGCCTGATACAATCAGCTCACCTGCAATAATAATGACCCCATTTGTTATTTCGAATACAGATTTTTTGAACCATCCGGACGGGTTTTGAATAGTTTCATGGTCCAGAAGTACTGCGATGGACACAGACGAATAGCTTCTTCAAGTGACTTGTTCATCGCCAGCGTATCGTCGAAGTCATCGCCGGATGGAAAGTTCTGCAGTGCCGGTAAAATGTTAATCACATAACGCCGGGATGCTTCGTCATAGCACGCCATACACGGCAAGACATCGGCCTTGCACGCTTTGGAAAGTCGCCCTAAAACCGGAATCGTGGCTTTGTCTACGCCAAAAAAAGGCGCGAATATTGATTTGTCTCTACCCAGATCTTCATCCGGCAAATAAAACATAATGCTACCATTGCGCACATGTTTTATGATGGGACGAAAGCCCGCCTCACGCGCATATAAAGTCCCGTTATATCTGGAACGACCTTTTAGTACAAACCAGTTAACCAATTTGTTTTTTATCGGCTTATATGTGCCGGCACTAGTATATTTCAGCGCCACCCCGGACACCGCTGCATCCAGCGCCAGGCTATGTGCCGCCATAATAATTACCGAACGATTTTTATTAAGTGAGCTTTCTATATGCTCAAGCCCATTAAATATTATTTTTTTTCTTAAAACAGCGGCAGGCGCCCACCATATAAAACCCTGATATAAAATAATTCTTGCCTGATGCCGGAAACATCTTCTAACTAGATTTTTTTTCTCTTCCTGCTCAAGCTCAGGGAAACATAAATCAATATTTTTTCGGGCAATTCGTCTGCGCTTCTTATTTACACTGCGAATTAAATCACCTAATAAACTAGACATCAAATCGATTATAAAAGCCGGAACGAACATCATCAACCATAGAAACAAAATAGCCAGCCAGACTCCCCAATACACCGGTTTTAAATACTCAAGCTTAAAGCCGCCTACTTTTACTCTGGAATCACTGGTTTTTTTTAATTTATTCTGCTTCATTTTTTTGCCACAAAGTAAGTCAGTCCCTGCCGGCTTTCTTTAGATGCGGATTCATCATCTTCACGATAAAACAGCAACTGCATATCTGAAAACTCTCTTAATAATTCGTTTTTATACAAACGAAAATTTACGTTTGACGGCCCATCTCCGTTTACCGGTTCGCCGCTAAATGTCTGGTAAAACAACAGTCCGCCATTTTTTAATAAATTATAAATATAACGTAGAGACTGGCGATGTAAAAAAAAACTCACGATAACAATATCATAAGTGTTTGTAACTGCTGGCGCACTATTTTCAAGATCATGCACCTCAGCCGTAATCTGTAGCCGTTGATTGCCTGCATATCGATTTATTTTTTTTACCGCCGTCGCTGACAAATCCCAGGCTGTAACACTATAGCCTTTTTTTGCCAGATAAATTCCATTGCCTCCCAGCCCACATGCATAATCAAGCACCCGCTTTTGTCCATGTCCATTTTCAAGCATGGGTAACAAATGCTGATTCATTATCAGGATGTCTGCTGGCGTTGCATTTTCAACTTTTTTTTCAGCATATACCGCATCCCAGTCCGGCATTATTTTCTCCAGAAAGCCGGCGTCAACAACACTAGCAAAGTAAATATTTCCAATCGGCCCAGCAACATACCAAAACTTAAAACCCACTTTGCAAAATCATTAATACCCGCATAATTCGCAGCCACATCACCCAGCCCTGGCCCCAAATTATTCAAGGTAGCCGCCACCGCAGAGAAGGATGTGATTTGATCGAGACCACTGGCCATTAGCAGCAGCATCATTATCACAAATACCGCTACGTAAATAGCAAAGAACCCCCACACTGCATCAATAACCGTATCGGCTACCGGCTTTTTACCAATCTTCACCAGTATCACCGCCTTAGGATGAATCAACCGTTGCAGCTCACGCATACCCTGCTTAAGAATCAATGTCACCCGAATCACTTTCATACCGCCGCCGGTTGAACCTGCACAGCCACCAATAAAGCTTGTAAACAATAATAGCACCGGTAAAAAACCCGGCCATAAATGAAACTCTGTTGCGGTAAAGCCGGTGGTGGTTGCAATTGAAACCACATGAAATACACCGGCCAAAAATGATTCACCAAAACTCTCTGTGGTTTCAGTAAAATGCAGATAACTCACTACAATAAATGAAACCAGCAACAGCACCTGAAGATAAACTTTAAACTCTGTATCCTGAAAATAGGCTTTCACATTCCAATTTCGAAAAGCCACAAAATGCAATGCAAAATTCACCCCGCCTAAAAACATAAAGACAATGGCCACTATTTTTATTGCCGGGCTATCAAAATAGCCCAAGCTGGCATCATGGGTTGAAAAGCCACCAATTGCCACCGTTGAAAAACTGTGCGCTACCGCATCAAATAAATTCATTCCCGCCAGCCAGTAAGCAGCAGTACAGGCAATCGTCAGGGTTAAATAAATGTACCAGAGGGCTTTCGCGGTTTCCGTAATACGCGGAGTAAGTTTATTGTCTTTTATCGGCCCGGGGGTTTCAGCTTTATACAGTTGCATACCACCAATACCTAACATAGGTAGAACCGCTACGGCTAAAACGATAATACCCATACCACCCAGCCACTGTAATTCCTGACGATAAAATAGAATTGAATGTGGCATGCCATCGAGATGCGTCAATACGGTTGCACCGGTAGTTGTTAAGCCGGAGACCGATTCAAAAAATGCATCAGTCACTGAAATTTCCAGCTGATCATATAACAACAGCGGCAACATACCGGACAGGCTTAATATAAACCAGAATAAAACGACAACAATGAAGCCGTCACGTAGTCGCAAATCTGTTTTAGAATTTTTAACCGGTAGCCATAGGAAAAAACCGGTTAGCAGTAGCGCCATAAATGACTCTAAAAATGCCGCGCCCGCATCTTCCTGATAAATAAAATCAATAAGCACCGGAGGAAGCAAAGTAAAGCTAAACAGCATTAATAAAATGCCTGAAATTCGCTGGATGACGGTAAAGTGCAAGGTAAGTTTTCCGGATCTAAATAAAAGTTATGCCCACCTGAAACAGGTGTTCAACATCGTGAATTTTTTTCTTATCAACTAAGAACATAATGACATGGTCCTCGGCTTCAATAACCGTATCATGATGAGCAATAATAACTTCTTCACCACGCACTATTGCGCCAATCGTTGTCCCTTTTGGCAATTCTATCTGCTCCACTAAACAGCCCACGACTTTAGAATTACCCTTATCTCCATGAGCAATGACTTCAATGGCTTCTGCGGCTCCACGACGTAATGAATGCACTGCCACAATATCGCCTCGGCGCACATGGGTGAGCAATGCACCAATGGTTACCTGCTCAGGTGATATTGCCACATCTATGGCTTCCTGGTTTTCCATTAAATCGACATAAGCGGGGCGATTAATTAATGACATGGTTTTTCGAGTGCCAAGTTTTTTGGCTAGCATGGCAGATAAAATATTGGCTTCATCATCATTAGTTACTGAAATAAATACATCCATGCTGTCTATATTTTCTTCCAGTAATAATTCTTTATCAGCAGAATCGCCTAATAAAACAACTGATTTATTTAATGACTGAGAAAGATGAAATGCCCTATCGGGATTGCGTTCAACAATTTTCACCTGATGCCGCTCTTCGAGGCGTTCAGCTAAACGCTTACCAATATTTCCACCGCCGGCAATAATAATGCGTTTATTGCGCTTATCGAGTTTACGTAACTCGCGAATCACCACACGGATATCACCCCGTGCCGCAATAAAAAACACTTCATCACCGGCTTCAATTACGGTATGTCCGCGGGGAATAATTGCCCGGCCTCGACGGTAAATTGCCGCAACTCTGGTATCAGTCCCGGGAGTATGTTTGGGTAACTCACTTAACTGATGCCCAACCAGTGGGCCGCCGTAATAGGCGCGCAAGCCCACTAACACGACTTTGCCTTCGGCAAAATCCAGCACCTGTAGCGCACCAGGATATTCAATAATATTGAAAATATAATTGGTTACAATTTCTTCCGGGCTGATAATGACGTCAATCGGAACCGCATTACCCTTAAATAGCTCATTGTGTTTTAAATATTGCACCGAACGAATGCGGGCAATTTTAGTTGGCGTATGGTGTAGCGTCCAGGCGACCTGACAGGCAATCATATTAACTTCATCGGTGTTGGTCACCGCGATCAGCATATCGACATCTTCGATGCCCGCCTGCTCTAAGATATTCGGGTGTGCCGCATTGCCCACAACGGTTTGAATATCAAGCCGGTCGCGTAGCTCATTAAGCACTTCAACGCGACTATCTATCAGAGTGATATCGTTGGCCTCAGAGGCAAGGTTTGCCGCCACCGAAGAACCCACCTGGCCCGCACCCAGAATAAGAATTTTCATATCAGAATTTTCGCATCAATAATTCAATGTAAGTATAGTCGCGAAGTGTACGCCTTTGTGGGTGATTTTCCAGTGAAACGTTGGCGTGACTTAATTTTTTTCATCAGAAAAAGACAAGAGGAACGCTCGGAAATATCAGCATAAGATCGGCCATAAAAAACGGATTTTTTATTTCATGCGTCATCGACAGTCAGATTAATTATTACTGAGGCGAAAATGGAGAATGCACATACAAATTTGTGCTTTGCCGGTACCAACCTAAATGATGTCCTTTTAAACTGACTTATTAGTCATTTTGGATATCTGTGTTTTTTACTTTGCTTATTGTTTTAACCATTAATTTTTTTAAGCAAGGCATAATAAAAACCGTCAGTCTCTCCACTGACCGGAAACAGCTGCACACCATTTTTCAAATCGACCCGAGCTTCAATCTGCCTGACGCAATCAGGCAGACCCATAACTTCTACGTCATCACTCTGCTCTAAAAGCCAATCTATCTGTTGTTCATTTTCTGCTTTAAACAAAGAACATGTGGCATACAGCAAATAACCACCGGGCTTTAACAGGGCCCAGTTTTTAATTAAAATTTCACGCTGCAACGTCACCAGCGAAGCAATATCTTCGGCGCGCCGTAAATGTTTTATATCCGGATGACGACGAATGACGCCTACCGCTGAGCAGGGAACATCCAGTAAAATTTTATCAAACAGCTCACCATCCCACCAGCTATCAACATCACATGCATCCGCCACTTTTAACTGCGGTTTAAAACCCAGTCGCTGACAGTTTTCGTCAACCCGTTGCAATCGACTTTCAGATATATCCAGTGCGCTGATTTTAATCTCGGGCTGAGTCTCAAATAGATGTGCTGTTTTGCCTCCGGGAGCGGCGCAGGCATCCAGAATCTCATCACCTTTCGTTGCCTGTAAAATTTGTGCCGCTAACTGCGCGCCCGCATCCTGCACAGAAACCCAGCCCTGCTGGAAACCGGGTAACTGCTTTACATCTCTAGGCTGTTGCAATATTAATGCAGAGGGTAATCCGGCAACCATATCGGCGCCTAATTCAAAATCGTCCTCAAGCTCGGCTTTGTATTTATTGATATCAACTCGTTGTTGGTTAATACGCAATGTCATCGGCGCCTGCTGGTTATTAGCCTCGAGTATTTTTTGCCAGCTAATCAAATCTGTTTTATCCGTTTCGGGCCAGTCCTGCTTTAATCTGTCAATCATCCATTGCGGATGCGAGTAAACCGCTTCTTCATTAGTTGGCTGTTTAGCGCTTAATTCACTGATAACATCAGCCGGCTCCTTATCGGCAACCTCTCTTAAAAAACTGCGCAGCACACCATTTACCATATTCGCCGCCCATTTCTTTTTTGATTTACGCACCTGTTTAACCGCACTGTCGACAATCGCAAATTGTGGAACCCGGGTGTGCATAATTTGATACAGCGCCATTAGCATCACCAATTGTACGTCCTGATCTTTTGGCTTCAGTGGCTTTTTGATAAAAGGTTTTAATAAGGCCTGTAACTGTTGATAAAAACGCAACACACCAAAACTTAACATCCGTGCAAAAGCCGCATCTCTTGAGTCAAGATTTTCAGTTAAATGAATAAGAGAAGACAGGGAGTGTCCGTCATCTCTCAGCACCGATAATAAAATATTCAATGCGGCTTTACGGGATGCGATGGAGGTATCGCCCTGCTGATTTTGATTTGTCATATTTAAATTATATTTTTAAATTAGGTTAATTTTTCTAAAATTTGTTATAAAAAGAACACATTGAAAGCCACTGGATTACCGCTAAAAAACATTCGGCAACAACCTATGGCACATTAACCTAATAGCATACCGCTAATATCATTAGCATTCACAAATGCGCCAGTATCCATTGGTTTTTTACCCGGCATCTGTATTTCCAGTAGCCGTAGAATACCATCACCGGTAGCCACATCTATGCCCTGCTTTTCACAGCTAATGACCTTCCCCGGGGGCTCTGATGTTGCACCTTCAATGGCCTGTGCCCGCCAGATCCGAAGCATTTGCATTTTGCCTTTTACCTCTATCGGCGTTTGCGCAACTGGCCAGGCATTAAAAGCATTGACTAAAAGCTGTAGCTGTTTCGCCGATTTATTCCAGTCGATAAGCGCTTCGGCTTTCTGTAGTTTATGTGCATAATTGGCTAGCCCATCATTTTGTTTTTCCGCCACGATGGTTTGATCAATTATACCGGGCAGGGCCTGCATAAGAGCTTGCGCACCCATCACTGCCAGTTTGTCATGTAAACTTGAACCACTATCATCGCTCGATATATCACATGTCATTTTAAGTAACATATCACCGGTATCTAAACCGATATCCATCTGCATAATGGTAATGCCGGATTGGCTATCACCTGCGAGAATGGCCCGCTGAATAGGTGCAGCACCACGCCAACGCGGCAGTAACGAAGCGTGTATATTAATGCAACCGAGACGGGGTGCATCCAAAACCGCTTCCGGTAAAATAATGCCATAGGCCACAACCACCATTAAATCAGCATCAAGATCAATTAGACACTGCTGGTCCTCCGGGCTTTTTAATTTTTCCGGCTGATACACCTCAATACCGTTTTCCAGCGCGCAGGCCTTCACCGGGCTGGGGGTCAACTTACGCCCCCGTCCCGCGGGACGATCCGGCTGAGTATAAACCGCCACCACTTCATGGGGCGATTCGATCAGGGCTTTTAAAGGTGCAACTGAAAATTCAGGTGTACCTGCAAAAATAATTTTTAACGTCTGGTTGCTCACTACATATCCGCCGTTTTCTGATGCTTCTGTAATTTCTTTTTTATACGATTACGTTTTAGTGCTGACAGATAATCCACAAATAACTTACCTTGCAAATGGTCCAGCTCATGCTGCACACACACTGCCAACAAGCCATCAGCCTCCATTGCCACCTCTTCTCCCTCACGATTTAAGGCACTGAATTTGATATGTTCGGCACGCTCAACTTTTTCGTATATACCCGGCACCGACAAACAACCTTCTTCATGCTGCTCAATGCCATCTTTGGCCGTGATCACCGGGTTAATTAAACACAACGGCTGATCTTTATCTTCCGACACATCGATGACGACAATACACTTATGCACATTTACCTGAGTGGCTGCCAGCCCGATACCGGGAGCCGCATACATGGTTTCAAACATATCATCAACACACTGTTTTATCTCATCATTAACCTCTACCACCGGCCGGGCCTTGGTACGTAGGCGATCATCAGGAAATTTCAGAATCTCCAACAAGGACATAACTATTACCTTTTTTCTTGCTTATACTTTAGCTGTGAGTAACCCACAATATTCACTCTATTGCCAATTACTGCACAAACTTACTTCATTAATTCAAGTTTATCAGCTAAACTCTTGAAAACCACGGATAAATATGGGGATTCATACCTTGGATATTAAAGCACTCATGGCCAAATATGGACGCTTTGCACTTTTTATTACATCCGCAGCTCTCATTACGGCCTGCTCCAGCACACCTACGACGGCTCCTGCTGTCAACAATAAAAGCGCTGAACTGGCTGCATTCAAAGCTCAAACTGGGTCAATCGAAGCGGTAGCTGCGCCAGTAGATGTACATGCTAACGAAGATCACGCCAAGCAGACACAAAACATCCAGCTCGCGGAAAACCATCCAAGAGAGTATATCGTGAAAAAGGGTGATACGCTCTGGGATATCGCCAGCCTGTTTTTAAGAGATCCCTGGTACTGGCCTGAAATATGGCAACGTAATCCACAAGTTGAAAACCCACACCTGATCTATCCTGGTGATATTCTAACCCTGACCTATGTCAATGGCATACCTCAAATACAGGTTGCACGGGGTAAAGATGGCGTTATCCGTCGTCAAGGTAGCGACAGTAGCGGGCGTAAAGTGGTTAAGTTAAGCCCGACCATTCATCGTCAGACACTTAATGAAGCCATTCCCAGCATACCGGCAGATGCGGTCCGCCAATTTTTAACCCGTCCACGGGTTGTAAACGAATCAGAATGGAATAATGCGCCGTATATCGTTGGTAGCGATGATGCCCACCTGGTGCTGGCAGCTAATAATAAAATCTATATTCGTGGCACACTGGATAATGAACGCAGTCGTTATAGCATCTTCAGAGAAGGTAATCGCTTAATCGATCCGGACACCAATAAACTACTGGGATTTGAAGTTGTTTATGCCGGTGAAGTCAAAATTCAGAGATATGCCAACCCATCAACGGGGCTACTACTGAAAACCTCTCGTGAAGTTTTAATTGGTGACCGCCTGCTTCCTACCGATAAAGGCGCAATTGATCAGCAATACTTCCCGCGACTACCAGATGACTATATCGATGGAAAAGTCATTTCACTCTTCGATGCGATTTCGTCTATTGCCAAATACCAAATTGCCGTGATTAACCGGGGCACTAAGCATAACCTTGAAGTCGGCCACCTGTTAGCGACTTACCAGTCGGGTGGCATCGCACGGGATCGATTCCTTGATCGAACCAGTCGCGACCGTGGCGATGAGGACAAGCTGGAAATAATGCTACCGGATGAGCGCAGCGGAATTATGATGTTATTTAAAGTGTTTGATAATGTCAGCTACGGGCTCATACTCAAGTCTACTCGCTC
>CAZHEA010000060.1:0-19660 GCA_964531165.1 uncultured Thiotrichaceae bacterium | reverse complement strand
CGATATTCATTGCCATATAGCCACCAATCATGGCCGCGGCAATCAGTAAAAAGCCATTATCTATATCAGTGACCATGTTGCCGGTAACAAACATAATGCCGACAATAAAGATCATTGAAAGTCCGAAGCGTAATGATTCACCGCGACCTGAGCGGTTAGCTTTATCTATGTGTTTAATGTCTTTGAGTTCCAAGGGAGTTACCTCATGATGCAGCGCGTAGCTGAGCAAATTTATGATTCAATATAATGTGGCGATTATATTTCAATGATGTTACAAACTTATGACAGATAGAATTTTCCGAATAATAACGGTGAAGTGATATTGAGTACAGGGAATATTTTACAGGGGGGACTTTTAAATTATGAAAATGGATGAAATTTGTCATATTTATTCAATTCAGAGTGATTAGTCTGTTGATAACAACGCTAAAATATCCAGCGGGCATTCAACCACATAATCTGCACCCCATTCGTCAATATTTTCCGACGCACCAATATAGCCATAATTTGCCGCCACTGAGCGCATGCCCGCATTATTGCCCGCCTGAATATCGCGCCTGGCATCACCAATATAAATACAGTTTTGTGGATGGCTACCGGCCTGTTTGCATGCCAGATACATGGGCTCAGGATGAGGCTTACGATTTTTTGTGGTATCACCACTGACGATACAGGCGGCTCGATTGGATAAACCGATTTGCTGCATTAGTGAGTCGGTTAACCAGCCGGGTTTGTTAGTGACGACACCCCAGCGCATATTCTGTTTTTCGATGTGCTTGAGTAGCTCGTCCATGCCGGGGAATAAAACAGAGTCAACACAGAGTTTATCTTCATAAATTTCTAAATAACGTTTTTTTAACCGTGCAATGACTGGGTTATCTTCTAATTCAGGAAATCCCAGTTGTACCAGAGCGGCGCTGCCGTTAGAAACGACCGGGCGAATGCTGTCAAAATTTAAGGCGTTACAGCCTTCTTCCTGTAACAGAATATTTAAGGCATTGGCCATATCAGGCGCGGTGTCGATTAAGGTGCCATCCAGATCAAACAGCACCGTATTGATTTTTTGCATTAAATTTATTCAGTATCGGCGAGGTAGTGAGTCATGTAGTTCACGTCCACATCATGACCGAGTTTGTACTGATTGGTGAGTGGATTAAATGTCATGCCGGTGATGTTTTTAAGTTGCAGATTAGCCTGCCTTGCCCATTCATCTAACTCGGAAGGTTTAATGAATTTAGCGTATTCATGAGTGCCGCGGGGCAGCATTTTAAGAACATACTCTGCGCCAACAATAGCAAATAGATAAGATTTTGGATTGCGATTAATGGTAGAGAAAAAAACCGAACCGCCGGGCTTAACCAGTTGCTGACAGGCTTTAATTACAGAACTGGGGTCGGGTACATGCTCGAGCATTTCCATGCAACTTACCGCATCAAATGAGTGGGGCTGCTGCTCGGCTAGTTCTTCAACGGTGATTTGCTGATAGTTAACCTCAACTTCGGTTTCCATGGCATGCAATTTAGCCACTGATAATGGCGCTTTTCCCATATCGATGGCGGTTACATCGGCTCCCAGCTGAGCCATGCTTTCCGATAAAATACCACCGCCACAGCCAACATCTAAAACTCGTTTGCCATTGAGTTGAACTCGTTCATCAATGAAATGCAGGCGCAGCGGGTTAATTTCATGAAGGGGTTTGAATTCACCCTGTTTATCCCACCAGCGGCTGGCGAGTAGTTCGAATTTGGCGATTTCAGCGGGGTCTACGTTTAGTGTGTTCATCTTTATAACAGTCTTTAAATTTCTAATGGTATGGTTTTTTTGTAAGCAAAAGACTAACTCAGGTGCTCTATCGGCAATCCAGTGGCTTTGCCATATCCAGAGTTACCGTTATTTTCGCCAGAATTACTCGGACATGACAGTGATGCAGTTATAAACTGTTTCGCGTGCATTTGCGTTTTTAGCGGTGCTTGTTCTATTCAATTTAATATTAATCGGTGCTCGCTATCTTATCATTCCACTGCTGAGTTTTTTGTATTATTTCCTGTTCATTCAATGTGGTGAGCTGACGGTCTTTTAGTAAGTGTTTACCTGCAACCCATACATCGCTGACCTGTTCGCGGCTGCTGTTGTAAATTAAATTGGCCACCGGGTCGTACACCGGCTGCATTTCCAGGCTGGAATAATCTATGGCGATGATATCTGCGTATTTCCCGCTCTCTAAACTACCGGTTACCTGGTCCAGCCCGAGGGCTTTAGCGCCATTAATGGTTGCCATGCGAACGGTTTGCATGGCACTCAGTGCGCGGGCATTCCGGCTAACGCCTTTGGCCAATAAGCTGGCACTGTGCATTTCACCTAACATATTCAGGTCATTATTACTGGCGCAGCTGTCGGTGCCAAGGGCCACATTAATACCGGCATTCATCAGTTCACTCACCGGGCAGAAACCACTGGCGAGCTTTAAGTTGGATTCGGGGCAATGCACCACATGACTACCGGATTCTGCCAGTAAAGTGATTTCATCATCAGTGACCTGAGTCAAATGCACGGCCATTAAATTGGGCGAAACCAGTCCAAGGTCGTTTAATCTTTCTAAGGGACGCTTACCGTATTGTTTGATTGATTGCTCAATTTCTTCGGTGGTTTCGTGCAGGTGAATGTGAATGGGTAAATCCATTTCATCTGCCAGCATACGAATGCGTTGCAGGGCTTCATCGCAAACACTGAAAGGTGCATGGGGTGCAAATGGTGTGTGGATTAGACTGTCGCTGCGAAAGTGGTCGCGTAGTTCCAGGCCCTTATCAATATATTCATTGGCATTGCTGGCCCAGGCACTGGCGAAGTCGATGGTAATTAAACCAATGCAGGCGCGGATGCCGATATCCCGTGCCAGGCGTGCGGTGACTTCGGGAAAAAAATACATGTCATTAAAACAGGTGGTGCCGGAGCGCAGCATTTCGGCAATGGCCAGTTGAGTGCCATCGTGTACAAATTCATCACTCACCCATTTGGCTTCTGCTGGCCAGATGTGATTGTGCAGCCAGTCTTCCAGTGGCAGGTCATTGGCGATACCACGCAGTAAGCTCATCGGGCTGTGGGTGTGGGCATTTATCAGGCCCGGCATTAGCAGGTGCTGGGGGTAGTTTTTTTCGATGCTGGTGGTGTATTGTTGAGCGCAGTTTTCGCTGGGCAGAATGTCAGTGATGCGTCCGTCATCGATCACAATACTATGATTGTGTAGTACGGGGTCCAATTCGGTTACCGGCAATACCCAGCGGGCGTGTAAAATTGTGTCAACTGTTTTCATGGCGGGCAAGATAACATAAATATTACGCTTAAAAGACTGTTTTTAGGTATAAATAGTGGTATAAATAGCACACTTAAAATGCTGGTTTATTGCCTTCGCAGGTGCCTAAGCCGGCAACTTATTGATCTGCTACGTGTTATATAAAAATTATTATTCTTATTACTGGCTATAACTATGATAAATATCGGTAATTTTAAAGGCATTAGCTAATGTAATTTAGCCCGCAGTACACAGGTGTTTTTAAGCGCAGGTGAAATTAGAAATCACATATAAAAATGGAGAACAAAATATGAAATTATTAAAGCTGGGACAGATTATGCCGGTAGTTGCACTAAGTGCGGTAATGGCGTTTACAGCGGGTTGCAATTCTAAACAGGTTACGCGTGTTGAATCAGATGCAGTTACGGATTTAAGCGGTAAATGGAATGATACCGATTCACGACTGGTCTCACGTGAAATGATAGATGATGTTTTATCGCGTCGCTGGTTATCCAAATTTAACCGTGCCAAGGGCAAAACACCGACAGTTATTGTTGGTACGGTTCGTAATCTCAGTCATGAGCATATAAACACACGTACTTTTATTAATGATCTTGAAAAAGATTTAATTAATTCAGGCGAAGTTGAGTTTGTTGCTTCTGCCTCTGAACGTGAAGAGATTCGTTCCGAACGTCGTGATCAGGATTTAAATGCCAGTGAGTCAACCCGTAAAGCGATGGGTAATGAAGCCGGTGCCGACTTTATGCTCAAAGGCACAATCAATACAATCGTTGATGCGGCAGGCGGTTCTCAGGCGCGCTTCTATCAGATAGACCTGACTTTAATTGATCTGGAAAGCAATCGTAAGGTCTGGGTAGGGCAGAAGAAAATCAAGAAAACAATCGAAAAAAGTGGCTGGAAACTATAATAAATAGTTAGCACAACAATATTAAGTACAAAAGCATGGATGACATAATAATAAATGAGCAGGGATGCTCTAGTGTTTTTATAAAATCCAAAATGATAAGTTTTTATGAGGATATCACTATGAGTACTCGTCTACTCGCTCGATTAGGCACAGTGCTGGCAGCACTTGCTCTTTTAATATTGCAGGGTTGTGCAACATCAGCTGATAAAACTGCTGGCATGCGTGAAATGATGGAGTTAAATCGTAATGATTTGGCATTAATTGAAGCTGAAAAACACCTGTCTGATGAAGTGGAAGGTGTAATGGAAAATATGAATGTCGGTTTGTTGCGACGTTTAAACAAAGACTACAAGGGCAGTAACGATGCCTTTCAACTAGCAAAAGAAAAAATATCTGAACTCTATACAACATCTGTCAGTGAACAGGCTAGTGCGATTTTAATAAATGATGAAAGTATTAGTTTTCAAGGTGATAAGTTTGAACAGGTCATTATTCATTTATATATGGCATCTAATTATTTGTCACTTGGTGACCTTGATGCCGCTCGCGTAGAGTTATTGCAATCGCAGGTTAAAATGGACGAATGGGGTGAGCCTAAAGATGAAACTCCATTCATGCGTTATTTCTCCGGCATTATGTTTGAGTTGCTGGGTGAAGATGACACCGCAACCGTTTCTTATAGAAAAGCTGTTGATGCCTATATGAACACCAAAGAAAAGCATGGCTTAAGTGTGCCATTGACATTGAAACATGATCTTTTAAGAATGCTGGCTAAAATGAGACTTTGGGGTGAGTATAAAGATTATAAAAAACAGTTTGGGTTAAGTAAGTATAAAGTACCCAAAACACAAGGCATGGGTGAACTAATTGTTGTATTCGGTAATGGCATAGCTCCGCAGCGTGATGAAAAAGTTTTTCAAACTTACTCACCGGCTTTAGCTTTAAATATTAAAGTTGCAGTTCCGGATTACCCTGATCCACCTGTTGTGCTAAACAGGGTGCGCTTAAATGTTGATAATAAATACTACCCATTAGAAATCGTATCGAATATTGATGGTTTGGCACGTGCATCACTTGCCGAAGATATGCCTATCATTACTACCCGCGCAATATCCCGTGCAGTGGTTAAGAAAAAGGCTGAAAAAGAAGCAGGAAAACAGGGCGGAATGTTAGGTCAGTTAGCATTGATGGCGATTAACCACGGCACTGAAATTGCAGATACTCGTTGCTGGAATACCTTACCGCAGGAGTTTGAGCTGGCACGGGTTTTTCTACCGGAAGGCCAGCATGACGTAAAAATTGAAGTCATTGGACCTACCGGTGTCATTGTTGATACGATTAATCGTTCTGTAAAAATTAAAGCGGGTGCTAAATCTGTGGTATCGAAACGTTGGACCGCTCCAGAAGGACCGGCATCTCATTTGCACCCGATTGGTGGACAGGCTTCAACCATCAAAGAAGAAAAAAAATCTTAGTGATTTAAATTGGCGGGCTCCTCGGGAAATTTTTCGATGAGTTTGTCATAAATATTGTTTAATGGAATTGTTAACAATGAACTATACAAATAAAATTATTATGGGCCTGTTTACAGGTCTGTTTTTTATTTCTGCTGCGGTAGTGGCAGAATCTAAACCCGACTGGGTTGAAGGTGATGCTGGCTTTTACCCGAATAGTCAATATATGACAGCAACCGGGTCTGCATCAAATGCGGAGTTAGCTAAAAACCGAGCGCTGGGGAATTTAAGCAAAATTTTTGAAGCACACATAAAAGACTTAACAACGACTAAATCTGATACCCGCGTTTCAATTAAAGATGGTGCAGAAAGCTATACTAAAAATACGCATCTTGTACAACAGGTACAGGTGAGTAGTGATAAAATAATTAATGGTGCGCGTATCGCCGAGACCTGGAAAGATACTACTGTATTTACACACTATGCACTGGCTGTATTAGATCGTACGCAGGCTGGTAATAATATTAAAAGTGAAATGCGGCGTATTGATAGTGAAACGCAGGTTGAACTGGATCGTAGTCGGTCGCAGTCGGATGTACTGTTATCCATGTCTGCTCTGGATGCAGCGGTGACTTTACAGCACGAGCGTAAGGCATTACAAAAGACACTGAAGGTTATTGATACCCGTGGTAAAGGCTCACCGGCCCAATGGAATCTGGCAGACCTTTCCGGCCAGCTTGAAAGTAAATTACAATCATTAAAGATTGCAACTGCAGTTGATAACGATCCCATTGGTAAGTTAAATCAGTCGTTAAAGTCAGCAATGGGTAATGCTGGTTTTCCGGCAGTGAATGGTTCAGCGCAATACACGCTGGTTGCTAGTCTGGATGTGCAGGATCTGGGTTTTCGGCAGGGTTGGTACTGGTTGCGTGGAAAATTGAGCGTAAAAATGGTGAGTGCGAGTGGTAAAATTCGCGGACGTAAGCAGTGGCAGCTGAAAGTATCTGCATTGCAGCACAATGATGCGGAAAGCCGCCTAATGACACTGGTGAGCAAAAAATTGAATACTGATATCAAACCGGCAATTTTAGAATTTTCGACAGGAGTTAATTAAAAAGTAATGTTTAAATTTATTAAGAAAATCAATTTGGTCTATGTGGTTTTGCTGTTGTCACCGTTGTTGGTGTCATGTGCCTCTACGCCGCAAGAAAAAAATTCTGAAGCTGAATTAATTCAGTGTGTTAGTCCGAAGCCGCAGGTATGTACCCGTGAGCATCGTCCTGTGTGCGGATTTGAGGATGACGGTAATTATAAAACTTTTTCGAACTCCTGTGCGGCCTGTGCAAGTCCTGAAGTAACCAGTTACTGTGACGGTGACTGTAATGAACTTAAAAGCCTGTCTAAATGAAGTTGATTAAAGTTTTTGTAATAATTTGTGGCCTGTTTTTATTTTTCCCCCAGAGTGTTTTAGCTGAACAGCAAGAAGATACTGCTTCTACTTCAGAGCAGAAAATATCTGAAAAAGTGCTTTCTGATGACGAAGTTATGCATCAGCTGATTCTTAATATAGAAACACTTGAATTAAATATCAAAACTAAATTTGAGGAGATGGCCCCGGCAAAGGGCGATGAAAGGTCGCTGTTAGGCGTACAGCTGCTTGGGCTTGATAAAGAAATATCAAATGAAATTGATGCTGCTGTTAGTTTGCTTGAAAGAGTTAGGGAGAAGTCGCAGGACGTGAGTGAGTATGTAACTTCTTTGCATCGTCATTTGAATAAGCGTAATAAACAGCTCAATAAAATTTATGAATTTGTCGTTTTAAATCTGGCAGAGCTAAATAAAAAATCAGCGACGATCGACATTACCAAGCGCTTTGTTTTTGAACAAAAGCTGAACAAAGGAAGAAGTATTATTTCCGGTATTTTGCTTTCGTATCAAAATGTAATTGAAGCCAAACAGCTGTTAAATATCGATAATGGTCATGATGTACGAGTTTTTTCTGATGTATTGCAGGAGATGGCAACGGAATCATCATCAAGACTGAAGCTGGTTTCTCAGCAGATTGAAAACAAAAAAAATGAAATATCTAACTCTAATGAAGAAGGTAAAAAAGATCTGGAGATAGGGCTTAATGCTTTAAACGAAAAACGTGACGGAATTATTGACGGGCTGTCATTGCTGATTACTTTAATGCAGAAACATGGTTTAGATACGGTTAAATTAAGTCAGCTGTTAATTACTGCATCGGGCACAATCAATCAACAGATCTTTAATAAAGATGTGATTGTAGGGTTGTTCTCTCAGTGGCAGAGCGAGTTTGAAAAGTGGCTTATGCTGAATGCATCAAGCTTTATTGTTAGTGCGATTATTATTGTTCTGATTTTATTTATGTTTAAATTGATTTCAGGACTGACCGGGCGTGTTTTTGGTCGTGCATTAGATTCTTCAAAAATAAAAATTTCAAAATTATTGCGAGATTTTTTTGTTGTCAGCATTCGCCGCTTTGTGATGTTTATTGGTGTGCTGATTGCCTTGTCACAAACCGGTGTTGAGCTTGCACCGTTATTAGCCGGTTTAGGTGTGCTGGGTTTTGTAGTGGGTTTTGCATTGCAGGGGGTGTTGTCTAATTTTGCATCTGGTCTAATGATTTTAATTTATCGGCCGTATGATGTGGGAGATGTGGTTGAAATTGCCAAAATTAAAGGCACAGTTAAAGAGATGAGTATGGTATCGACTACCATGCTTTCGTTTAATAATGAGCGGCTGGTAATACCCAATAATAATATATGGGGTAATTTAATTCGAAATATTACCAGTGAGTCTACACGGCGGGTTGATCTGGTATTTAAGGTTAGCTTAGAAGCAGATATAGAGCCGTTAGTACAGATATTTACCGAAGAAGTTAATAAGTTAGACGCTGTTTTGACGGATCCATCACCAACGATTGCATTGAATAAACAGCATGAAACCCATCTGGAATTTATTGTACGTCCATGGGTGAAAACCAGTGATTACTGGTCAACATATTGGGCATTATGTAAATCGATTCAGATTAGAATGAACAAAGAAGGTGTGCCTAAGCTGATTCCTTATGCTTATATGAAAGCGGTTGTTGATAAGGTTTGAATTTGTTTCAGGGGTTAAAGCAGACCTGCAGTTATGGGTAAATTAAACGACAGTGTCTGCTTCAACGTATACGGACTTTTAGGAGTCACAAGGTTAAATTTAGCGCTTATCTATGGATACATAGTCGCGTTTTGTTGCACCCACATAAATCTGCCGCGGGCGTCCAATACGTTGTGACGGATCGGATATCATTTCACTCCAGTGTGCAACCCAGCCAACGGTTCGGGCAATAGCAAACATCACGGTAAACATATTTGCCGGAATATTTAATGCCCGATAAATAATGCCCGAGTAATAATCAACATTCGGATAGAGTTTTCTTTCAATAAAGTATTCGTCTTTTAAGGCCACTTCCTCCAGTCTGCTGGCAAGTTCCAGTAATGGGTTATCTATGTCGGATAGTTCCGCCAGTACGCGGTGGCACATCTCGCGAATGAGGGTGGCGCGGGGATCAAAGTTACGGTAAACGCGATGCCCAAAACCCATTAATCTAAATGGATCTTTTTTATCTTTAGCCTTCGCAATATATTTATCAATATTCGATACGTCGCCAATTTCCTCGAGCATTTTTAATACTGCTTCATTGGCGCCACCATGTGCCGGCCCCCATAATGATGCAATGCCGGATGCAATACAGGCAAAAGGATTAGCGCCAGAGCTACCAGCCAGGCGAACTGTTGAGGTGCTGGCATTTTGTTCGTGGTCAGCGTGTAGTATAAACAGCAGGTTCATCGCTTCGATAGCGGTTTTAGTCGGCGTGTATTCTTCACAGGGAGTCGCGAACATCATATGTAAAAAATTACCGCAATAATCGAGATCATTACGTGGATAGATGAAGGGTTCGCCAACATTATGCTTATAGCAGGCCGCCGCAATCGTAGGAATTTTTGCAATCATCCGGTGTGCCGATATTTCACGGTGACGCGGGTTATGGATGTCCAGCGAGTCGTGATAAAACGCAGACATAGAGCCGGTAACACCAATCATTATTGCCATTGGGTGAGCATTGTAATGAAAGCCATCAAAGAATGTTCGCATGGTTTCGCGAATCATTGTGTGGTGCATAATGACGCTTTCAAATTCAACCAGCTGTTCTGTGGTGGGGAGTTCTCCATAGAGTAATAAATAAGCAACTTCCAGAAAATTACTGTTCGCTGCCAGTTGTTCTATCGGGTAGCCACGGTATCGCAGTATGCCTTTTTCACCATCAATGAAGGTAATTGAGCTGGTACAGCTGGCGGTTGAAACAAATCCCGGGTCAAATGCCAACAGGCCTTTTTCTTTGTACAGGGCTGTTATATCGAGTGCTGCAGGGCCATCTGTGCCGGTTATCAAACTCAGGTCTACTGAGTCACCACTTGACTCATTGGTTAAGCTGAATTTATCTGCCATGATTAAAGCCCTTTGTGAATAGTGTAATTAGCGTAGATTGAAATGCTGATAAATAATTATCTGAATAGATGATTATAGAACAGATAGCGCTGATTAGAAATGATCGTTTTATGGGAGGCTAAAGGCTATTTATCGAAAAATAAAAATTCAATGATTAGCGGCAGCCACGACTGAATCGGTTGCGTCCGCCACAGATGGTATCCATTGGGTGAGTCTCTTCTTCCTTAGCGATTATTATTGCCGGTGGTTTATTAATGACAGCCGCTTTCTTTTTGCTTGTTTTTGCCATTTTTATATTATTTGATGCGGTGGTTTTTTTAACTATTTTTTTGGCAGGTTGCTTTTTAACGGCGACGGTATTTCTGGCGGAGTTGGTTTTTACTGGAGTTGGTTTCGGTGATATTTTTTTAACGGTTGCAACTTCAGGTCTGGTTTTTTTAGTAATAACGGCTGTTTTGACAGTGACGGGTTTAACCCTGGTTGGTTTAACGACGGGGGGTTTAACAATGGGTGGTGCGATTTTTGTGACAGCAATAGCGCTAACAGCCATCTTGTTTTTATCTTCGGTGATATACTGATCCTGAAGTAATGATAATTCTTCTTCAACGCGCGCGATTTCAGCTTCCGAGCCGGGGATGTTTCCACCGGCAGCTTTTCTAAGATATTTTAGTGAACGGCTCAGGCTCTTATTAACACCCGTACCCTCAGAATACATTTGACCCAGCAAGAACAGGGCTTCACCTTCATTAAAGCGGGCATCGGCTTTTAGTTGTTTCAGCCATTTTTCGTGATTGTCTTTAAAGCCGGTTTTTTTTATTTCCAGATAAGTTAAACGATTACTGGCCGGCTTATAGCTTTGTTTCGCCGCTTTTTTATACCAGCTGGTGGCCAGTGCTATGCTGGTATTAACACCGGAGCCGGTTTCATACATAAGTCCCAGTTTAAATTGGGATTCTGCATTACCCCGTTTTGCCATTTGCTTTTGAAAAAGAAACACGGAAGCGGAAGGGTCATACTCATCTGCATTTATGGTTAAATGCAGACTGAGTGTAATCAGCCCTAATATGATGCTCCATGATATTGATGTATTTTTCATTTGTTTGCTTTAAAGCGGGTATTCATATTGTTAGTTTATTAAAGTATTTATGAGTTATTTACAAAGCGCCCTGCGGTAGTAAGGGAAATGGGGTGCTTTAATAAAATATAGTCTGATTTTGAACCGTGTGTACCGTCATAGGTCAAAATCATATAAATATACCAGATAGCTATACTATAACCTTTTTTGTAGATGGTTTAAATCACCTGTTTGAGCAAATTTTGCACAATAATAATTTGTTAGCCAGACGAATGAGTCTATAAATGGTGTGTCTAATTGTTTTGCTTTTCATGTAAAATGTCAGATTCAGGCTTTTATGCCTAAAAAGAATTGTGCATGATAATTTTGATTATGCGTGTTTTAAATAAAGCTGATTTCGGAAAACCTAAAAAGCTTGAACTACAATGAGAGTAAGACATGAGTGATCATGAATCTGACTGGGACTCAGAAGACGGTCTGGCGGTACAGGAAGCCAAACCAAAATTGAAACCGCCCAAAAAGTACAAGGTCGTATTATTAAATGATGATTACACACCGATGGAATTTGTGGTGCAGATCCTGTCTAAGTTCTTTAAGATGAATCAGGAACAGGCAACACAGATTATGTTGCAGGTACACACCAAAGGCGAAGCGGTCTGCGGTGAATTTAGTTACCAGATTGCAGAAACCAAGGTAGAACAGGTAAATGACTATTCCCGTCAGCATCAGCATCCGTTGATGTGCACAATGGAAGAGGCATAAAACCGGCCGGTGTCAAAACCGCGATGTAATACGCTATTAATCTGTGCCGAGTGCATCGGTTAATCAATTGATTAAAGTGGCTGGGCCACAATTTAGATGGCTCGCCACTCATAACAAGATGAGACGAAGTTATGTTGAGTAAGGAGCTAGAGGCATCACTAAACGTTGCGTTTAATGAAGCTCGAAATAAGCGGCACGAATATATTACGGTAGAGCATTTGTTATTGGCTTTACTGGATAACAGCAGTGCCAATTCCGTATTAAAAGCCTGCGGTGCTGATTTACCGCGCCTCAAAGGCGATCTTTCCCAGTATCTTGACGATAATACACCAGTATTTCATGAAGATCAGGTGGGTGAAGTGCAGCCGACTCTGGGTTTTCAACGAGTGTTGCAACGTGCTGTATTTCATGTGCAGTCATCCGGCAAAAAAGAAGTGACCGGTGCCAATGTGCTGGTCGCGATTTATGGTGAGCAGGAATCTCAGGCCATTTATTTATTGCATCAGCAGGATGTTAATCGTCTCGATATTGTCAATTATGTCTCCCACGGTATTTCTAAAATATCTGAAGAAGATGAGCATCAGCCCGAAATTGATCCGGCTGTCGGCGATACCGCAGAAACAGAGAATCAGCCTTTAGATAAGTACGCGGTAAACCTCAATGTGAAGGCCATGGAAAACAAGATTGATCCGCTGATTGGTCGCAGTGCTGAGGTTGAGCGGATGGTGCAGATTTTATGCCGGCGGCGTAAAAACAACCCGTTACTAGTTGGAGAAGCCGGAGTAGGTAAAACTGCGATTGCGGAAGGCCTGGCTAAAAAAGTGGTGGATGATGAAGTGCCGGAAATCCTGCATGGCTCAACCATTTACTCGCTCGATTTAGGTGCACTGGTCGCGGGCACTAAATACCGTGGAGACTTTGAAAAGCGCTTGAAAGGCGTATTGAAGCAGTTAGCAGACGACCCCGGGGCGATTTTATTTATTGATGAAATTCACACCATAATTGGAGCTGGTTCTGCGTCCGGAGGGGTAATGGATGCGTCTAATCTAATTAAACCGATGCTGGCGTCTGGTGAGCTGAAATGTATTGGTTCAACCACTTATCAGGAATTTCGCGGGATTTTTGAAAAAGATCGTGCGTTAACCCGACGTTTCCAGAAAATCGACGTAGATGAGCCGAGTGTCGCTGACACAATAGACATCTTGCGCGGCCTAAAGCCTCATTATGAAAGTCATCATAATGTGAAATACAGTCTTAATGCACTGAAATCGGCGGTGGAGTTATCCAGTCGGTACATGATGGACCGTTTTTTGCCGGATAAGGCGATTGATGTAATTGATGAAGCGGGTGCGTTTCGCAATATGAATAACACCGACGGTAAGTCAAAAAATATCAATGTAACCGATATTGAAAATATCATCGCCAAACTGGCCCGTATTCCAGCGAAAACCGTGTCATCTTCAGATACTACGGTGTTGAAAAATCTTAAACGTAATTTGAAGCTGGTGGTGTTCGGGCAAGATGAAGCGATTGATACCATGTCGGATGCAATTAAAATGGCGCGTTCGGGTCTGGGTAATCCGGATCAGCCAGTGGGTTCATTTTTGTTTTCCGGCCCTACCGGTGTGGGTAAAACAGAAGTCACCAAGCAATTATCCAAAGTACTGGGTATTGAGCTGATTCGTTTTGATATGTCGGTGTATATGGAACGCCATACGGTGTCACGTTTGATTGGTGCACCTCCGGGCTATGTGGGGTTCGATCAGGGAGGTTTGTTAACCGACTCCATTAATAAACACCCGCATGCGGTATTACTGATGGATGAAATTGAAAAAGCCCATCCTGATGTGTTTAACCTGTTATTACAGGTTATGGATCACGGTACCTTAACCGATACCAATGGCCGCAAAACTGATTTTCGTAATGTCATTTTAATTATGACCACCAATGCCGGTGCGCAAATGATGAGTCGTCGCTCCATGGGCTTTACCGAACAGAACAATGCCACCGATGGTATGGAAGAGCTGAAGCGCATGTTTACGCCTGAGTTCCGCAATCGTCTCGATGGCATTATCCAGTTTAAAGCGCTGGATGAGCGAACTATCAGCAATGTGGTTGATAAGTTTATTATTCAGCTTGAGCATCAGCTCGAAGAGAAGAAAGTTAACATGCACGTCGATAATAATGCGCGTAACTGGCTGGCGGTGAAAGGTTATGATCCGCATATGGGGGCTCGTCCTATGGCCAGAGTTATTCAGGAGCACCTGAAGCGTGTGCTGGCGGATGAGTTATTATTCGGTAGCCTGTCAAAAGGTGGCGAGGTGAAGGTGACGTTGAATAAGGAAACCGATGATCTGCAGATTGAAGTGCAGGTTAAGGAGACGGTTGCCGGGTAGAGATAAAAAAGGCCGTGTAATAACTACACGGCCTTTTTCATGGAAATTTTATATCAATCTATTTTTCGCGATATACAATCCGGCCTTTTTCAAGATCGTAAGGTGTCATTTCAATCGTCACCTTGTCGCCGGTCATAATACGAATATAGTGCTTACGCATACGGCCTGAAATATGAGCCGTTACAACATGACCATTTTCAAGTTCTACGCGGAACATGGTATTAGGCAGAGTTTCTAAAACCGTGCCGTCCATCTGTAATGCTTCTTCTTTTGCCATTAAGCTTCTCAACATATAATAATGCGGCCCAATTATCAATAAATTGACGCATTAAGCAAGCGCTTTAAGTCTTTTTTTGCTAATTATATGGATATATTATTCAGATTTAAAATATTCTGCTGCTTTTTCCTCAAGCTGAGGTAAAAATTGTAGCGGGTCGACCAGCGTTTGATTGGCAATAATAGCGAGATGAAGATGCGGACCCGTCACCCGGCCGGTTTCACCGACAGTACCGATGATCTGGCCTTTTTCGATTTTATCGCCGGGCTTTACCTTAATGCTGTGCATATGGGCATACAGGCTGATTAAACCCTGGCCATGATCGAGATACACCATATTGCCGCTAAAGAAAAAATCGCCTGACTCTATTACTGTGCCGGATTCAACCGCCTTTATCGGTGTGCCTTCAGGGGCGGCAATATCCAGTCCGGTGTGCGGTCGACGAGCCTGTTGGTTAAAAAAACGACGCAAGCCAAAGATACTGGAGATGCGACCATCGACCGGTACGGTGAAACTTGTCGCAGGTGAGTGGTCTGTCCAGTTGGTTTTTGCTGCTGCTTTGCGTTTTCTTTCGGTTTCAATGCGCTTCATGTCTTTCTTATAAGGATTAACTTTGCGCTTGTTTTTAATGGTTAAGTACTGGGCTTTATAGGTTTTGGGCTTAACCTCAAAACTCAGTTTGTCAGTTGTGCCCTGGGTATTTTCAATGTTAATCGTATAGTTGCCGGGTTTGGTGCTGAGGGATAAGCCTACCAGTAAATAGCGTTTATCAGCATCACTTACCATCGCCAGTTTTTTATTTTTAAAGCGGGCGCTGTCCGGTTTGTGGTTTTTATTGATCGCTAACAGTACAATGCCCCCGGGGACCGGGTTGGATTGTGGAAACGCCATTGCAATTGAGTGGAAAGCGAATCCATAAAAAATCAGTGAAAGTATGAGTGCGGCTTTAAGATGTGTTTTCATATAGTCAGCAGAGCCTGTATAAAATAATTAAATATTAAATTCGATTTAATCATAGTTTAGTTTTAAATAATATTCGAGTTACGATTGCATGATGAAACCACATTTTATTTCTAAGCGCATGCTGGGTATTAGTCCATTTCATGTGATGGACTTACTGGCACAGGCTAAACAGCTGGAGGTCAAAGGTCATGATGTGGTTCACCTTGAGGTGGGGGAACCGGATTTTCCAACACCTGACAATATAAGTGCGGCGGCCATTAACGCCATTGAATCGCAAAAAACCAAATACACCGCTGCCACCGGTTTGCCTGAGTTAAAGCAGAAAATTTCTGATTATTATCAGCAACGCCTAAACACATCAGTCAATGCGCAAAATATTATAATTACTCCCGGGGCGTCCGGTGCTTTACAACTGGCACTGTCGGTGTTGATAAATGCCGGGCAAAGTGTGTTGATGGCCGATCCCGGATACCCCTGTAATCGACACTTTGTGCGCTTGCTGGATGCGGTTCCCTATTGTATTGCGGTTGATGCGCAGAGCGATTATCAGCTCACCGCTGACATTATCGAGCAGCATTGGCAACAAAATACGGCTGCCGTGTTAATCGCATCGCCGTCCAACCCGACTGGTACCTTAATTTCTGCAGATGAAATGCAAAAAATTATTGAGTTGGTAGAGCGTAAAAATGGCATTTTACTGGTGGATGAAATCTATCAGGGACTGGTATACGACCAGCCGGACTTTAGTGCCGCCTCGTTAAGCCGGAATATTTTCGTGATTAACAGCTTCTCAAAATTCTTCTCGATGACCGGCTGGCGACTTGGCTGGTTGATTGTGCCGGATGATTTTATAGAGCCGGTTGATCGTCTTGCGCAGAATCTGTTTTTAGCGCCACCGACAATTTCGCAATATGCCGCATTGTCCGCATTTGATGACGATACTCTGAAAGTGCTGGATGCACAGCGGGGTGAATTGCAGAAACGTAGGGATTTTTTATTGCATGGTTTAACTGCGTTAGGCTTTGAGGTGCGAGTAAAGCCCGGCGGGGCATTTTATATTTATGCAAAAATCACCCGATTTAGTGATGATAGTTTTGCATTCTGTCATAACTTGTTGCATCAGTGTTATGTGGCGATTACGCCCGGTATCGACTTCGGCGAGCATGCTGCCAGTCAATATGTGCGCTTTGCCTATACCCAGCCGATAGAAAAATTGCAGTTGGCACTTGACCGCATTGGTGATTTTCTTACATTATATAAAGATTAACGTTAACTAATATTGAGAGTTTCTCTGGAGAGCCTGTGTCTTCATTTTTAAAAGACCTGAAAGAAGATATAAATAGCGTATTTGACCGTGACCCGGCAGCGCGTAATTTTTTTGAAATTATTACCACTTATCCCGGTGTGCATGCGCTGATTTTTCATCGGCTTTCCCATGGACTATATAAGCGGAATTTTAAATGGCTGGCGCGGGTGCTATCCAATTTTGTGCGCTGGTATACCGGCATTGAAATTCACCCTGGTGCTAAAATTGGCCGACGCTTTTTCATTGATCACGGTACCGGTATTGTCATCGGCGAGACCGCTGAAATAGGCGATGATGTTACGCTTTACCATGGCGTAACGCTGGGGGGTACGAGCTGGAGTAAAGGCAAGCGCCATCCGACACTGGAAAATAATGTCGTTATCGGTGCCGGTGCAAAAGTGCTGGGGCCAATTACCATTAAAGCCGGGGGCCGGGTTGGTTCAAATGCAGTGGTCACCAAAGATGTGCCGGAAGGCGCAACGGTGATCGGTGTGCCAGGGCGGGTGATTGAAAAGGCAGCGGATGAAAAACTCGATCAACGGGCCAAAACCGCCAAAAAAATGGGCTTTGATGCCTACGGTGTGGCGCAGGATGCACCGGATCCGGTGGCTACTGCTATTAACTGCATGCTCGATCACATTCATGTAATGGACGAAAAGATGGAGCGTATGTGCAAGGCATTGAAGGCGTTGGATGCGGAGCTGGATGATATTCAGATTCCAAAGCTGGGTGATCTGGAAATTAAAACCGAATCTGACGATGCTAGCCATGAGTCATCTCAAGTCACTACTGAAAAGCTATAAATTTTAGCGACTTAGCTCGCTTTATAATACTTGACTAAATTACTCGGGTTTGAGTATACTTGCGCCACGATTAAGTAACCCGATTTTCGGGTTGCCCCAGGTTCAAGAGACGAGTTATGAGACTGACCACCAAAGGCCGTTATGCGGTTACCGCTGTATTAGATCTTGCTTTTCATCACAAGACCGGCCCGGTTTCGCTCGCGGAAATTTCCCAGCGTCAGGGTATCTCACTTTCCTATCTCGAACAGCTATTTTCCCGCTTACGACGTAATGATGTTGTCACCAGTACCCGTGGTCCTGGTGGTGGTTACTCGCTGGCGCGAGCAGAAGATGAAATTTCTATGGCGCAAATTATTAATGCGGTAGATGAAAGTTACGATGCTACCAGCTGTGGTGGAGAAGGCTCCTGCAGTGGCGACCAGTATCAGTGTCTGACCCATGATCTATGGCAGGAGCTGAGTACGGAAATACACGAATTTTTAAATGGCATCTCACTTGCGGAAATGAAATCCCGCAGTGATGTAGTGCAAGTGGCGCGGCGTCAGCAAAAAGAAGGTCATGAAAGTAGTTTAGACAAAGCTCATATTGATGATAAAATTGGCGCTATTGTTGTCGAGTCATGATGCAATAAGCCTGAATTAACGAATTATAATTAATATGCCGGTATATCTGGACCACAACGCGACAACCCCCCTCAATCCAGATGTGCTGGAAGCCATGATGCCTTATATGACGGGGCTTTACGGTAACCCGTCGAGTGTACATCGTTATGGACGATTAACCCGGGATGCACTGGAGCAGGCGAGAATGCAGGTGGCGAACCTGGTGGGTGCGCAACCTAAAGAAGTGATATTTACTTCGGGTGGTACGGAAGCCAATAATTTAGCAATACGCGGTACATTGGCCGCAACAGCAACTAAAGCCAGAATTGCGGTTAGTGCTATTGAACATGCCTCGTTAACGGCGCCCGCTAAGCTTATGGCCGAGCAGGGGTGGCAACTGAATTTAATTACTGCAGATGCTCAGGGCGTTATCACTCAAGCCGCGTTACAGGCGAGTATGAGCGATACTACACAAATGCTATCGGTGATGGCAGCGAATAATGAAACCGGTGTTTTACAGGATATTGGCGGATTAGTTGAATCGGCAAAAGCGATTAATCGTAATGTGCTGTTTCATACAGATGCCTGCCAGCTGGCGGGCAAAATGCCGCTTAACTTTGCGCAGCTTAAGCTTGATTTAATGAGCCTGTCGTCGCACAAACTGTATGGCCCGCTGGGAGCAGGTGCGTTAGTGGCTGCCAGTCATGTCGATTTAGCGCCTTTAATCGTCGGCGGCGGGCAGGAAAAGCAGAGACGTAGCGGCACAGAAAATTTACCGGCGATTGTGGGTTTTGGTGCAGCGGCTGAATTAGCCACGCAGGTATTGCAGCAAAGGCAATCGGCAATGGCGATATTACAAAGTCAGTTAATGGAACAGCTACAATTAATGCCGGATATTTGCGTTTTTTCGCAGGATGCGGCGCGATTGCCGAATACAATTATGTTCGCGTTAGAGGGTATAGATGGTGAGGCCCTGCTAATGCAGCTGGATAGAAAAGGCTTTGCCGTGTCCAGTGGTTCTGCCTGCGATAGCGCAAAAACTGAACCCAGTCATGTTTTACTGGCGATGGGCGTAGCACCGCAAGTCGCTAGAGGCGCTATTCGCGTAAGCGTTGGCGAACAGAATACAACTGAAGATGTGCAGCAATTTATTGCCGCGCTTAATGAAATTAACCAGCAACTGTAACTATAGAGATTAAGATATCGTGAGTGACAAGACAGACTTAAACCTACCCATATATTTCGACTACGCCGCCACCACCCCGGTAGACCAGCGCGTAGCCGACG
>CAZHEA010000059.1:0-20020 GCA_964531165.1 uncultured Thiotrichaceae bacterium | reverse complement strand
TATATTACCCGTCAGGTGATCTCAATTAATGGTGGAATTTGTTAATGAAAAGAGTCGTTGTTACTGGCATATATATGATCAGCCCCATTGGTCAGGGTTGGGATGAAATTTACGCAAGTCTTAAAAACCTGCAAAGTGGTGTGGTTCATCTTGATGAGTGGGATCTTTATAAAGACTTACGCACACGTATTGCCGGTCCGGTAAAAAACTTTAAATTACCATCAAACTACGGCCGTAAACAAACTCGCAGCATGGGCCGTGTTGCACAAATGGCGACCCGTGCGTCAGAACTGGCACTTGAGGATGCGGGTTTACTTGGTGACCCGGAAATTCAAAACGGCAGTATGGGTATTTCTTATGGCTCATCTTCCGGCTCACCGGAAGCCATCGGTGATTTCGCCAATATGAAACTGCATTATAAAATGGACGGAGTGAATGCCAATACCTACATTAAAATGATGCCTCATACGACACCGGTTAATTTAGATGTTTTCTTTAAAATAAAGGGCCGCATCATAACCACTAGCAGTGCCTGCACTTCAGCAAGCCAGGGCATCGGTTATGCCTACGAAGCAATTAAATACGGCATGCAAACCATGATGCTAGCCGGCGGCGCTGAAGAGCTTGATGTTACTCAAGCGGCCGTATTTGATACTCTCTTTGCTACCAGCACTAAAAATGATGAGCCACAAACCTCACCCAGCCCGTTTGACCGTGACCGCGATGGTCTTGTAATTGGCGAAGGTGCTGCCACCTTTGTACTCGAAGAACTGGAACATGCAAAAGCCCGTGGTGCGCACATTTATGCTGAAATTATCGGCTTCCACACAAACTCCGATGGCAGCCATGTTACCCAGCCGAATATCGAAACCATGCAAATAGCGATGGCGAAAGCTCTGCAGGATGCCAACCTTCCCGCCAGTGAAATTGGTTATGTTAATGCACACGGCACGGCAACTCACCGCGGTGATGTAGCAGAAACGCAGGCAACTGAAAAAGTCTATGGCAGTAATATGCCAATCAGTTCACTCAAATCCTACATGGGGCATACCTTAGGTGCCTGTGGCAGTATCGAAGCCGGCATTGGTATTCACATGATGAATAATAACTGGTTTGCGCCGACCATTAATTTGAATAATATTGATGAAGAATGCGGGACATTAGATTACATCACGGGGAATGGTAGAGAAATTGAAATGGAATACTACGTTAATAATAATTTTGCGTTTGGCGGCATTAATACGTCACTGGTGTTTAAGCGTTGGTCATAAAGTAAACGCTATAAACATAACGTTTAAACCATTTTAAATGCAATCAACCTGATTCGAATAACATAGTTTTGATTTTACTCTGTAAAGGTAAAAACTTAAACCACCCTGTCATCCCCGAATGCTTATGTCGGGGACCCCGTGACATAGATACAGCAAGTCACCCAATTTGCGACATAAACACTCGGAATGACGGAATTTTTTAATTTAAAAAAGAGAGCTTACCCCGCATTCACAAACTCATTAAACCGGAATATGTAACGTGATCATTAAACCTAAAACCCGTGATTTTTTATGCACCACTGCACATCCACTTGGATGCGCAGCCAATGTAAGCGAACAAATAGCCAATATTAAAGCGTCTGGCCCAATTAAAAACGGGCCAAAAAATGTTTTAATTATTGGCGCATCCTCTGGCTATGGTCTGGCATCACGTATCACCGCTGCTTTTGGTTGTGGCGCCGCTACACTAGGCATCTTTCTGGAAAAACCGGCTAAAGAAAAACGCTCCGCTTCCGCGGGCTGGTACAACTCATATTATTTTGAACAGGCAGCGCACAATGCAGGCTTGTATGCAAAAAGTATTTTAGGTGATGCTTTTTCTAATGACATGCGCAACAAAGCTATTGAAATCATAAAACAGGATATGGGAAAAATAGATCTGATTGTTTACTCACTGGCATCGCCAGTCAGAACATTGCCCGCCACCGGTGAAACCGTCTGGTCCGCACTAAAACCCATTGGTGAAACGTACAAAACCCGCGCAATTAATTTAACCACCGATGAAATTATTGATACCGAAATTGAACCCGCAAGCGAAGCAGAAATAAAAGACACCGTGACCGTCATGGGCGGTGATGACTGGAAATTATGGATGCATGCATTAAAAGATGCAGATGCATTAGCGGACGGTATTAAAACCATTTCCTACAGTTATATCGGTAGCGAAATCACCTGGCCAATTTACTGGCACGGTGCACTGGGAAAAGCCAAAGAAGATATGGACAGGGCGGCAGCCTCTTTGCGTAATACCCTGGCTGACATACACGGCTCTGCAAATGTAGCCGTATTAAAAAGCGTTATCACTCAGGCATCCGCGGCAATACCAGTGATGCCACTTTATATTTCCATGGCCTTTAAACTTATGAAAGCGCAGAACATTCATGAAGGCTGTATAGAACAAATCAACCGCATGTTTCGCACACAGTTATTTAATGAAAATATTATACTCGATGATGAGTCAAGAATTCGTATGGATGACTGGGAATTGCGCGATGACATTCAGAACGACATTAAAACATTAGGCCCACAAATTACCACTGATAACCTTTTTAAGTTAACCGACTATCAGGCTTACAAAGATGACTTTATGAAACTGTTTGGTTTTGGCTTACAGGGAATTGACTATGAGGCGGATATTGATCCGCGGGTTGCGTTTGAGCCGGTTAAACTTAAATAGCTTTCCATGATGTAGGTTCGAATTTATTCGAGCAGCCATAATATAAAAACGGCTTTGTACGAATCATATTTCAGGGGTCATATTTCAGGGATCGAAGTCATGCCTGCGAGTAACGAACAGAAAACAATCTTTATACCGGGCATGACTCCGACCCCACACAAAGTTCACTTGGCTTCAGTTTTAAATTTTCCACAGCGTTTACATTTATAAACCGTCACTAACCTGCCCTGCTTTACATCAAACTGTTTTTCTTTATCGATTTCCCATTTATGAAAATTGCGTTTGCACAATAAGTTGCCTTTGTGCTTTTCAGATGGATTTGGTTTTTTAAATTGTACGACATCACCCATGAAAAAAGCCTTTAACGATAAGAGAGAATGATCAATAAGGGGTCGGAGTCATGCTTGCGAGTAACGGCCAGAAAACAATCTTTGCTACAGGCATGACTCCAACCCCAATTAACTCCGCGCCCCTGCATCAAATCTATTATTTTTTCATTCGATATTCAGCAGATCGAGCATGCGCAGTTAAACCTTCACCATGCGCCAACACTGATGCCGTTTCCGCCAACACTGAAGCACCGGCTTGCGAGCAATCAATTAAACTGGAACGCTTCTGAAAATCATAAACACCCAATGGCGATGAAAAACGTGCCGTACGTGACGTTGGTAATACGTGATTCGGGCCAGCACAATAATCACCTAATGCTTCCGCAGTATAGCGGCCGATAAATATCGCGCCTGCATGACGAATTTCTGTTGAGCGTTCCCGGGCATTTTCAATTGATAATTCTAAATGCTCTGGTGCTATATAATTAGCAACTTTTATCGCTTCGTCAATATCTGAAACTTCAATTATCACACCACGTTCGGTTAATGATTTTCTAATAATGTCTGCACGGGGCATATCTTTTATGAGTTTTTCAATACTGACTTTAACCTGCTCAATAAAATCTGCATCGGGGCAAACCAAAATAGACTGTGCATCTTCATCGTGTTCGGCCTGCGAGAATAAATCCATCGCAATCCAGTCCGCATCAGTTTTACCATCACAGATCACGCATATTTCTGATGGCCCGGCAATCATATCAATACCGGCGGCACCGAACACCATGCGTTTTGCGGTTGCTACATAAATATTTCCCGGGCCAACAATTTTATCCACCTGTGGAATCGTTTGCGTACCATAAGCTAAAGCGGCAACCGCCTGCGCCCCGCCAATGGAAAACACTCGATCTACACCGGCGATGGCGGCAGCGGCAAAAACCAGATCATTGATCTCACCATCTGGTGTGGGGACAACCATAATTAATTCCGGCACTCCTGCTACTTTTGCAGGGATTGCATTCATTAAAACAGAAGACGGGTAAGCGGCTTTTCCACCTGGCACATATAAACCGGCTCTATCCATCGGCGTAACCTGCTGGCCTAAAAACGTACCATCATCTTCAGTGTAATTCCATGATTCTATTTTCTGATGTTCAGCATAGGCGCGTACGCGAGCGGCCGCTTTTTCTAACGCTTCTCTCTGCACAGCTGGAATTTTATTTAATGATTCGGTTAGCTGTGATGCCGGAATTTCCAGCTCAGCCATATCGCCAACGGTCATCCGGTCAAATTTATTGGTGTATTCAATCACCGCCGCATCACCACGTTTTTTAACGTCTTTTAAAATATCATTAACGGTATTAAACACCGCATCATCGGACACCGATTCCCATGCCAGGGTTTTATCTAACTGCTGCCAGAAATCAGCTTGTTTTGCATTAAGCTGTGCAATCTTCATCATCACTTAACAGCCTGCTTCATCTGTTCAACCATTTCCTGAATACGATCATGCTTCACTTTTAACGACGCTTTATTCACAATTAAACGCGAGCTGACATCTGCAATATGATCCATCGGTTTTAAACCATTGGCTTTTAAGGTGTTACCGGTATCAACGACATCGACAATTAAATCTGACAGCCCTACAATCGGCCCCAACTCCATCGAGCCATAAAGTTTAATCACTTCAACCTGCTGGCCCTGCTCGGCAAAATACTGACGCGCCACATTCACAAATTTTGTTGCCACTCTAATGCGTCCACCATGGGGTTTGTAATCCACCATGCCGGCGGTCATTAATTTACACTTGGCAATCTGCAGATCAACCAGTTCATATAAACCCTCGCCACCGTGCTCCATTAAAACATCTTTACCTGCTACGCCGATATCGGCTGCACCGTATTGCACATAAGTGGGTACATCGGTGGCGCGGATGATGACCAGCTTCACATCATCCTGATTGGTATCAAGAATTAACTTACGACTTTTCTCCGGATCATCTTTTGGCGTAATTCCCGCCGCTTCTAACAGTGGCAGGGTTTCTTTAAATATTCGGCCTTTTGATAAGGCGATGGTTATTGTATTGCTCATGATTTTTTCGTAGTTTATTAATCTTAAATATTAAATTGTTTGTAAAAAGCTAAATCCCCCTCAATCCCCCTTTTACTAAGAGGGAAGTTACCACTTCCCTCTTAGTAAAAGAAAAAGGCGATTACTCCCCTCTTAGTAAAAGAGGGGTTGGGGGAGATTTTCTTTAACTAACAACACATTTATTCCGCAACCCGGCGAATTTTCGCACCGAGATAAGAGAGTTTTTCTTCAATCAGTTCATAGCCCCGATCAATATGATAAATGCGCAGTACTTCGGTTTCTCCCTGCGCCACCAATCCCGCCAGAATTAAACTGGCAGATGCGCGTAAGTCGGTAGCCATAATCGGCGCGGCATTTAATTCTTCAACGCCACGCACAATGGCGGTGTTGCCTTCGACTTCGATATTAGCGCCCATGCGCTGCAATTCTTGCACGTGCATAAAGCGATTTTCAAAAATAGTTTCAACAATGGTGCCGGTACCTTCTGCTACCACATTTAAAGCCGTAAACTGTGCCTGCATATCCGTCGGAAATGCGGGATAAGGTGCGGTGCGAACATTCACCGATTTCGGACGTTTACCCTGCATATCCAGTTCAATCCAGTCGTCACCGACTTCAATACTGGCACCGGAGTCACGTAGTTTATCCAGCACGGCATCCAATAAAGTCGGATCAGTATCTTTCACTTTCACTTTGCCGCCGGTGATGGCCGCAGCGACCAGAAAGGTACCGGTTTCAATTCGATCCGGCACGACTTTATAGGTTGTTCCCTGCAGCGCTTCAACACCTTCAATGGTTAAGGTATCGCTACCAACACCGGAAATTTTAGCACCCATTTTATTTAAAAAGTTAACCAGATCGGTGACTTCCGGCTCACGTGCTGCATTTTCCAGCACGGTGATGCCATCAGCCAATACCGCTGCCATTAATAAATTCTCAGTGCCGGTTACCGTCACCATATCCATCACAATACGCGCGCCCTTCAGGCGATCCGCTTTGGCGATGATATAGCCGTTTTTTACTTCGATATCCGCACCCATTTCCTGCATACCCTTAATATGGATATTCACCGGACGCGAGCCAATGGCACAACCCCCGGGCAGGGAGACTTCTGCATAACCGTAGCGGGCCAGTAATGGCCCCAGCACCAAGATGGAGGAGCGCATGGTGCGCACTAAATCGTAGGGGGCCACCTGAGTCGTCAGGGTAGAAGCATCTACTTCTATGCTCATGGTTTCATCGACGGTCACCGACACACCCATGCTGCCCAGCAGGGCCATGGTGGTGGTAACATCGTGCAGGTGCGGTACGTTCTGCACAATCGATACACCCTCTGCCAGCAGTGTGGCCGCTAATATGGGTAATACCGCATTTTTTGCACCGGAGATTCGTACTTCTCCGTTGAGGGTGACTCCACCCTGAATTAACAGCTTATTCATTCAGTTTCTAATTTAACCAGCTAAATTAATCACCGCAGAACTTTTAATCTGCAGATGACAGGGGCAACTCCTGCTGAACCCCGTAGGCTTCGGCAATCTTTATGAGTTGTTCAGGGGCGCTATGATACTTGATTTGCAGACCTTTTTGCTCGGCCTTTTTCATCCATTCGATCAAAAGTGCTAATGAAGCACTATTAAATCCGGTTATTTGCGATAAATCTACGTCGATTTGTGCATTTTCAGCCATATCGAAATTTATTTGAGATTGATTAAGCAACTGCGCTACCGAGTCAAAGTTGAGCTCGCCGCTGAGTTTTACCTGATTCCGGGTTTGTTCGAGTTCGAGCATGATAAATTTCGTTCCTAAAACATGATAAAGATTACCGCAAATGAACGCGAATACACGCAAATAAATGCATTTACGTTTTAGCGTTCTTTTGCGGCAATCCTTTAGTCTTTTGACCTAGGCCTTTTCCCGCGTCCCTGCAGACTTTGCCAGCAGCTGTTCAATCAGTCCATCCATGCCGACTTTATGAATATCCGAGGCAAAACTGTGACGATAGTTAGTGACCAGACTGATGCCATCGATTTTAATATCGTAAACTTTCCAGATATCATTTTTAATGCGCAAGCTGTAAATAATCGGAATATCCGGCCCCGTGCCCTGGTCAATCACCGTTTTAACTTTAGTGGTGCGCTTACCTTCAGCAGGCGGGCGATATGGCAGGAAAGTAATCTGCTGCCCGGCATATTCGGTAAGTGACTTGCTATAGGTACGAATCAGCATCGTTTTAAACGCATCGACAAAACGATCCTGCTGTTCATGACTGGCTTTACGCCAGTTTTTACCCAGCGCCAGCTTGCTCATGGCACGAAAATCCAGATGCGGTAATATAATATCATTTACCAGTTTAAATAACTCTTCAGGCTGGTCTTTGTATTTTTCCTTATTCTCGTCCAGCGCACTCAGCACCTTCTCAGAGGTTTGCTTAATTAACTCATCCGGCCCGATTGCGGCCGCCATGCTGGTAAAGGCAGCAATAAATAACAACCAGCCAAAAACAAGATGTAATGTTCTTTTCATATCAGATTTCCACTCAATAACGATTACCGTTGTATTTTATTCTTCCTGAGCCTTAGAGTACAAGAACTGACCAATGACCTGCTCAAGAACCAATGCAGACTGAGTGATATCGATTTCCCCGCCTTCCGCCAGAAATTCCTCATCCCCGCCCGGGTCAAGCCCGACATACTGCTCACCCAGTAAACCAGCGGTTAAAATACTGGCCGAGGTATCCAGAGGAAACTGATAGTCACCCTCAACCTGCATCGTCACTACCGCCGTAAACTCCTGATTATTATAACTAATGGCTGACACCTTGCCGACCCGCACACCACCGGCACTGACCGGTGAGCGCTCCTTCAGACCGCCGATATTCTCAAATTGCGCAGTAATTTCATAGCTATGACTATCCCCACCATAGCTGGCCAGATTGCTGACTTTTAAAGACAGCATCACCATTGAGATCACCGCCAGTACCACGAAAGCACCTACTATTATTTCTATATTTCGAGTATTCATTCTTTAAAATCCTAAAAACATTAAAAGCAGTTTATCCGCAAATGAACGCGAATAAAATGCCTTGCCTTTAAACACTAAACATCAATGCCGTCATGATAAAGTCCAGCCCAAGTACCGCCAGCGAACCATGCACCACCGTACGTGTAGTTGCCTGCCCCAGACCTTCCGAGGTTGGCATACAGTCATAACCTTCAAACACTGCAATCCACACAATTACAAAGCCAAATACCAGGCTCTTTATCATGCCATTCATTAAATCAGTATAAAAATCTACATTCACCTGCATTTGTGACCAGAACACACCTTCATAAATCCCCAGCATTTCAGTCGCCACAAAAAAGCCACCCAATATGGCTATCGCCATAAAAATACTGGTTAGCAATGGCACTGCAATAACACCGGCTAAAAATCGCGGTGCAATAATATATTTCATCGGATCAACCGCCATCATTTCCATGCCGGATAGTTGCTCGGTACTTTTCATTAAGCCGATTTCAGCGGTAAGCGCCGAACCGGCCCGACCCGCAAACAGCAGCCCGGTAAACACCGGCCCCAACTCACGCAAAATACTTAATGACACCATCAGACTGATGGAGTCTTCAGCACCAAAGTCCACCAGCACAATATATGCCTGCAACGCCAGCACCATGCCCACAAACAGGCCTGCCACCAGAATAATCAGCAGGGTTTGCACCCCCACATAATATAACTGGCGCACCAGTAAAAACGGGCGTTGCATCATATACGGCAGGCTTAATAAAATTTGCCATAAAAACAGACTAGCCCGGCCAACCCGCTCAAAACGGTTGAGTGTGACATGCCCGATGGACTGTAACTTATCGCCTAAATTCATTTAACACCCTGCATTAGATCTTGCATTAATGGCTCAGCCGTATAATGAAACGGCACCGGACCATCGGCAACACCACCTAAAAACTGTTGTACCCAGGCTGATTTGGAATGCTTGAGATCCACCGGCGAGCCACTTTGCACAACTTTGCCATTGGAAATAACATAAATATAATCAGCAATGCTGGAGGTCTCCTCTACATCGTGGGACACCACCACTGATGTCATTCCCAGAGCATGATTCATATCATGAATAAGTTTAACCAGCACCCCCATAGAAATCGGATCCTGGCCGGTAAACGGCTCATCAAACATAATCATTTTCGGGTCAAGTGCAATTGCTCGAGCCAATGCAACGCGACGTGCCATGCCGCCGGACAGCTCCGCCGGCATCAAATTCCGCGCACCGCGCAAGCCAACGGCTTCAAGTTTTAATAAGATCAGATGATGAATCGCCACTTCAGGCAAGTCGGTGTGCTCACGCAGTGGAAATGCCACATTATCGTAAACTGACAAATCGGTTAACAGCGCACCACTTTGAAAGAGCATACCCATGGTACGTCGGCGTAAATCATATAACGCAGATTTCGACAGCTTATGTACATTTTCACCGTCAACATGTACGCTGCCTGCATCCGGCTTAAGCTGGCCACCAATAAGTTTCAGCAGGGTCGTTTTACCCGTGCCACTAGGCCCCATAATGGCAGTGACTTTGCCACGCTCAATATCCATATCGATATTATCGAAAATCAGTCTATTGCCACGGGAGAAGCTCAGCCCTCGAACTTGAATAATAATATTAGATAGATCAGATGAAATAACGCGTATCTCTTTTAAATGTAATGGCTCTACTATATATGACTGTGTTTCGCTGGCAAGTCTGTATCGATATCAAAGCCCCATCGACAATCTGAAGCGGTTAAAAAACAAACGAATCACGCATTAGTTTATGCCTGAAGTAAATAGAAACGATTCAAACAGATTTCAGCTTATACCGAAGCCAACCTAACCACAGAAGACACGGCACAAGTAGACCTGTCACTAAAATTACGGTTTATTACGTATCTAAATTCATTTTCATAAAAATGCTTTCCCTTTTTATTAAATATTTTAAATAGTCTTTATTTCGAGACCAGCAATACACATAAGTTCCATTACGGTTGCGACTACAATCCCTTATTATATGCAAGGAATTAAAAACAGCATACACCTTACACCGACAAAACATAAACCACACAGGATAAAATCTGGATTAATTTCGAAGGTTACAGGTCCAGAGATACAGACCGTAAGCAGATCTGCTATAAATAACAGGCTGATCACGGAGAAACCAAATGTTTCTATTAAGAACCACTGCCACTTTATTTATGCTTATCTCTACTTTCTCGACTCATGCCACATCGGCAACAGAAGACTCATCTGTGACACTCAACAAAACAGAGCTATCGCAAGGTCTGGAAATATTTCATTTTCACTGCTCACGTTGTCATGGAAGAACCGCTGAAGGAGATGGGCGCTTTGCCATCATCTATCGCAGGTTACACAGCAGCCTGCCCAGCAATTTCACCATGGGGTATTTTGAATCACGCCCGGCAGCTTACCTTAAAACAATCATTTCAGACGGAGGTGAGGCTAATCAGCGCAGCAAATATATGCCGCCATTTGGAGACGCATTGAATAGCCGGGAAATAGATTTACTGGTGAAGATAATTCAGAAAACCGGTGCCGACAAAAAACTGCCTGTAATGACAGATTCGAGGTAACCCTGAATTATCAATTATTTTGAACACTTTACCCGGATAACACCTCAAGCGAAATAACCTCACTCCAGTCCGGCCACCTTGCAATATCAATCCTGATATTGACATCCCAATCAATACTATTATTGCTGGCAGTGAATGATGCTACCGCATCGACTGGTAATTCAAATATAGCGTTATCACCAGCATACCCGCCTTTTTCAAATTTAGTATTACGCAGAAAAGTTTGTTCGTCCTTAAATAAACAATGATAATAGGTTTTTTTATTTGTGCCCGAACCACTAATCGACTTTTCATTTACAGATAGCGTAATTGCAATGCAGTTAATATTAACCTTTGATTGGGGCATAAAAGACACCGAACACCTCAACTTATCGCCAGCCTTTAACACTTTCGAATTAACTTCACATTTAACCTCGCCGAGCTTCTTCTCGGCCAACGCGCTTTGTATTATTTTATAGGCCATAAAAGAACCCGCAAAAACAAACATTCCACCAATAAAAACAGCCTGTTCAAACCACAATATTGCGAGACCTGCAGCAACAAATAACAATGGAAAAATCATAATGACATAAGGGGACAACTTTATGCTGGACCGATCTGAACCGGACTGATCTGAATCCGTTGCTTTTGCTGCATAGATATCAGCAGCATAACGATCTTCCTCATCTGATTTTTCTACAATAAACTCCTGCTTATCCTGCGGGTCAAAAGCCCAGGGTATATCGGCTTTTGCAGCAAGATACCAGTCTATATTGATATAGTGTCCATGATAACTTAATGGCCCTTCATGCAACACAAACTTAAACGGATACCGGTAAGAGCCGGCCTGCCACACACCTTTAAACAGCGTTAAAGACTCTGCTCTACCCGAATCCCGATTACCCTTGCCGTGAGTCGACCAGTATTTTTTCAGTTGCAAGGCATCGCATTTACATTCTTTATCCACATTTACAACAACGACGCCTCGCACTGTATCACCGATCTTATAAGTGGTTTTATCCACCTCTATTTTAATATCACATTTTGACACTTTCCACTCCTTGCATTATCTGAAAGCGCTCATACAAATCCGCTTCCATTTTTCGAACATCATCACCATAAAGCTGTTTTAACTGATCAATAATTTGCATATCGAGCACGGGGATATCCCCTGCATTTCGCCTTGCGTATGCTATTCGACGATTAAATATTTCCAGCAGAATATTGTTATCCGTTGCTGAGACTTTGTTATTAAAAACTCGAAAACCCGCACTTGCTAACTCCCGGGATAAATCAACATGACTGGTAATCGCAATAGAATCTGTATTTTTATATAACCTTAAACGCTGTCGCTTTGAAATATTTTCAATACTGTCTACAAATAAAATTTTACGTGGCCGGATATCGCACTGACTCCCTGCATATAACTTTATATATTGCGCGTCAGAGTACATTTTATGTAATGCTAATAAATGCGTGGTTTTACCTCGTCCATGATCCGCATAAAATTGAATAGCAGTCGATTTTATGCGCAGAGTTTTTTCAAAACTCAGCAAATTAACCACCGCCAGCTGCTGGCGCTGTTCTGCACCTAGCTCCCCAAAAGGATTGAAACATAAATTTAAATGCGAAAAAGCTAATTGCATACGGTCAATTATTTTTAGCGTATTTCATTAGATACGGCCTAAAACCCCAGTAATTATTGTTATTTCAAAACATCACCGAATGTAAACTTCAGTTGATCAACTATAATATATTAAATAATATTAAATAACATTTAATATAAAATCCGGGGCAAGAACATGAATGAAGAAGAAATTCCTTTATCGATTCTCAAGGAATTTCACCGCATAATATTAAACAATTCTGCCATGTGGTTGAATATGTTAGACAAGGATGCCAACGTTATCATGTGGAACAGCGCAGCAGAAAAAATCAGTGGTTACAATAAACAGGAAGTCATTGGTAAAAATGATATATGGAAATTACTCTATCCTGATACCGAATACCGCAACCGCATATATACAAAGGTCCTTGAAATAATTAATCAGGGTGAGCAGGTCATCGACTTTGAAACCACTATCCGCTGCAAGGATGGCAGTGAGCGATTTCTGTTATGGAACTCCCATGATGTAAGAGATGAAAGCAACAATGTCATCGGTTCGCTGGCTCTGGCCAGAGATATAACCGAGTACAAACACAGTCAGAAAAAACTCGAAGAACTAACTGCAGAGCTGGAGCAGTCAAATAAGCACCTGCAGCAGCTCAGTGAGGTTGACCCGCTAACCGGACTCTATAACCTCCGCTATATGGAAAATCTGCTCAGTTATGAATGGCAACGGCATATTAGAAATGATGCGCTGCTGTCACTTGTCTATATTGATATCGATTATTTTAAGGAATACAACGACACCTACGGGCATAACATGGGTGATAGAGCCCTGTTCGAAATTGCGAAGATATTTAAACAAAGCGTCCGCCGATCCACTGATAAAATTGCCCGCATTGGCGGCAAAGAGTTTGCGCTTATTCTACCTGAAACAGATCTGGACAAAGCATTTTTAATTGCGAAAAGTCTGCTTAAAGATATTCTGCAAAATGAAATTAAGCACCTCGGATCAAAAATTAGCGATATTCTGACAGTCAGCATTGGCGTTGCAACAATACACCCCTCTCACTCAGAAACCATTGATACATTAAAAACAGAATCTGACGAGGCACTATACAAAGCCAAGAAACTGGGCAGAAATCGCGTTGAAAAAATGCCAGTGTAAGTCTCTATTGACTACGCTAAAATAGTATTCAATATTATTTACCGATCATATCGACTTTGGCTTTCGCATCCTCCAACATACCGGCTATTTTACCCGTTGGAATTCCCGCTGTAGACGCATTTCGATTGACCACAGCGCCTTTCATACCCCGCATACCAACAAACTCATAGCGTGAACCTTTGATCACTGATTTCGCTTTTTCAAATACCGGCTTAGCTTTAATGAGCATAGCCTCTACCTCAAATTTCCAGCCGGTTTTACCGTAATCACCCACCGCCATATTTATCACATGACTGGTATCTGAATTAGCAATTAAATAACAGCCCAGCAATGGGCAGGTTTTAAACAGGGTCAAGTCAATGGAGCCGTTTGCCAGTAACTTGTTAACATCATTCACTTCATTCCAGTCACGTGCAAACAGATAAATTTTCTGAACAAGCAATGCCAGCGTTTCCGCCGCCCCGATCAATACGCCACTTAGCGTACCAAGGTCTGCTGCGGTAAACGCCGCCTTAGAACCTGCAGCCACGGTATAAATAGAAGCTGAAGTTGCATTAGCGTTGATTTCACGCTGCTGAATTTGCACGATGGCATCAAAGGCCGCAGATGGGTCACCCGCTGAAAAAGAAGCACTGGTAGACGCCATCTTATGTCTGGCGTGAAGCCCTTTAGCTGTCATACCCCACTTCATAACCGCTTTACCACCAGATTTAATCGCTCCGACAAAAGGCGTAACATTAGTAAGAAACTCACTATAAATAGGTCCCAGTGCCTGCTGCACTTCCGCCGCAGAAGCGTCACCAAAAAGATCCATCAGCAGTTTCTGAACCTGTTGTCTGGCTGCTGGCGGCACTGTCCCGGAAGACGCATCCTTTGCTTGTTTGGCCTTGGTTTTAAAGGTAGACATGGTGCTTCGCACGGTATTTAAATCCGCCAGCGCCTTGCTATTTTTTACTGTCAACTTCTGCCCGATAAACATCTGTCTGGCATTTTGCTTAATCGCTTTCGCCACTTCCCTGGAAGCTCGAAGCTCTTCAGTGTCCATCACAATACCACGGCTATTCATGCCTCCGGCGCCCACAATCACATGGCCCAGCTCCGCATCGAGTTTTTCTACGGTTTTCTGTTTATTGCGAACACTATCCTGCCATCTCTGGCCCTTCGCCTTTTGGGTGTCTTTCCAGGCCTGCAGACTTTTCTGTATTGCTTTTCGTTCATTGAGCACCGAACCACTGGAAACCTTGAGCGCTTTCTCGTAAGCCGCCAGGGCGCTATCAATACTTTTCAGAGCTCTACTGCGAGGGCGGGTCATAGCTGCCGTCTCTTTCATCCAGACTTTGTGAGTCATTTTCATATGTCGTTTCCTTAGCGTTTTATTATTATTGGATCTTAAAAGCGGCTACCTGCCCCTATGTCATGTCATCTCTACATACATTTAGCATTATTCACACTAAACTTATAATTACCACACTCGCATATATAATATACCAGAGGCGTCAAATTGCTCAGTTTTAAACCCTAGCAAGCTGAATCAAAATACTCAATTCACAGCCCCATCAATTCAACTAGTGACTGAAACTCCACTAATTTTTTAGTCGTTAGATTGGTATCCACTAAAAATATAGTACTCACATCTGTCACCAGCAACCAGTCCTTCCACTCACGTAACGTTTTACTATTGCAATCAATCAACGCCACCTGCGCGCTTCCATTTGCAGGCACAAAACCTGCAAATGCCGCACCCAGATACTTTTTTATTTGCGATGTTAGTATTACATCAACTTCACCTGCCGCACTACTGAAAAAATAAAATCGAAATCCCTGTGGCGCATCCTCAGCCCACTGCTCAAAGTCTACATTTTCTGCCTGCCATTTTTCCTGTGGCACCAGCACCGCCAAAAACTCGTTGGCGTAATAACTCAGACGCCAGTCAGCAGGTAAATCATGCGGATAAAAATTATTCTGCCATTGCGGATGATCCCAGTCACAGGCCCCCACTACTATTGATTTATCGTGTATCATTGCGCTCTTTATAAATATGTGAATTCTATTTGTGCCTATCTTAATCGATTCTATCGCGATTCTCGCGGGCTTTGGCCTGCTAATCTGGAGTGCCGACCTGTTTGTGGACGGCGCTTCAGCGACGGCGCGTAACCTGGGCATATCACCACTTATTATCGGCCTGACCATTGTCGGTTTCGGCACTTCGGCACCGGAAATGCTGGTCGCCAGCATCGCAGCCTATGGTGGTAACCCGGGGCTAGCTGTCGGCAATGCCATAGGCTCTAATATTACCAATATCGCGCTGGTACTGGGCACCACCGCAGTCATTGTGCCACTAAGCGTACATTCCAGCATACTTAAACGCGAATATCCCCTGTTAATTGCCGCTACATTATTAGCCGTTGTATTAATGGCTACCGATAACGCCCTGAGCACCGTAGACGGTATTTTAATGCTGCTATTACTATTTGGACTGATGTCGTGGATGGTACATCAGGCTTTAAAGCAGAAGCGGGAAAATGCCAATGGCAGCACTAAAGTCGACCCCCTAAGTGCAGAGTTCGAACAGGAAATCCCCTCAGACATGCCGATGAAAAAAGCCATCTGGCTACTAATCGCAGGCATGATAGTATTATTAATCAGCTCAAAATTACTGGTATGGGGGGCAATTAATGTTGCCACCGCATTCGGGGTCAGTGACCTGATTATCGGCCTGACCATAGTTGCTATTGGCACCAGCCTGCCGGAGCTTGCCGCATCCATCGCCAGCGCCCGTAAAGGTGAACATGATATTGCGTTGGGTAACGTTATTGGCTCCAATATGTTTAACACTCTCGGGGTACTCGGCATCGCCGCCATTATTAATCCGGCGGAGCTGGCTAACGGCGTACTCATCCGGGATTTACCACTGATGGTGAGCCTGACAATAATCATGTTTATTATGGCATTCGGACGACGTGGTGCAGGGCAAATCACCCGCACCGAAGGCTCGATTTTACTGACGATATTTTTTGCCTATGAAATTGTTTTATACTTTAGCGCCACCTCTTGAATTTATTGAGGTCGTTGTACAGCATAAATTTGTACAGAATCACTGACAAAACAGGAATTTAACATTTGGACAATCCGGCTCCACATAAAGCGAACCCCGCACAAATAAAAAAACTCGGGCTGGCGGTTATCGACACAGAACTTGCTGAGGTCAATGCGCTCAAAGCAGAAATTGGCGATAATTTCGTTAAAGCCTGTGAACTCATACTCGGCTGCACCGGCCGTGTAGTGGTCACCGGCATGGGAAAATCCGGTCACATCGGCCACAAAATAGCCGCCACCATGGCCAGTACCGGCACCCCGGCTTTTTTTGTGCACCCGGGGGAAGCCAGCCACGGCGATCTAGGGATGATTACCCCGCAAGATGTCGTTATCGCTCTGTCTAACTCCGGCGAAACCGGCGAAATTCTCACCATTATTCCAATTCTTAAACGCCTTTCGGTACCGATGATCAGTATCACCGGTAATCGCCAATCCAGCCTTGCCACCGAAGCCGACATAAGTTTACATGCCGGCGTAGAAAAAGAAGCCTGCCCGCTTGGTCTCGCCCCCACCTCCAGCACCACAGTGGCACTGGTATTAGGCGATGCGCTAGCGGTAGCGCTATTAGATGCCCGCGGTTTTACTGAAGAAGACTTCGCTCTGTCTCACCCCGGCGGTAGCTTAGGACGACGATTGTTACTACATGTTAAAGACATTATGCACACCGGCGATCAAATCCCGCAGGTAACCGAAAATGCCAGCCTACGTGATGCTCTATTAGAGATGACAGAAAAAGGCCTGGGCATGACGGCTATTGTAAATAACAAAAATACAGTGAGCGGCATTTATACCGACGGTGACTTGCGCAGAACGCTCGATAAAAATATCGATGTACACAGCGCAAAAATAACAGAGGTCATGACTCCGAACTGCAAAACCATTCAGGCACATCTGTTAGCCGCAGAAGCCTTAACCCAGATGCAGAACAATAAAATCAACGCCATGCTGGTAGTTGATCAAAACCAACAGTTAGTCGGCGCACTGAATATGCATGATTTATTGCGCGCCGGCGTGGTGTAACAGGATACAAACCTATGCAGGAAATTTTAGATAAAGCCAAAAAAATTAAACTGGTGATTTTTGATATTGACGGCGTGCTCACCACCGGCGCACTGTTTATCGGTGACGATGGTCAGGAATACAAAGCCTTTAATTCTAAAGATGGTCACGGTCTGCGTATGTTGCAGGATGGCGGTGTTGAAGTTGCCATTATTACCGGCCGCACTTCCAATGTAGTTGAACACCGCGCAAAAGATTTAGGCATTACCCGCATCTATCAGGGCAAGCGCGAAAAACTCCCTGCCTATGAAGAATTATTAAAAGAAACGGGTTTAAGTCATGATGAAATTGCCTATGTCGGCGATGATGTAGTAGACCTGCCGGTCATGAGCAAAGTGGGTTTGGCTATTTGCGTGCAGGACGGACACTTTTTTACCAAACAACATGCCCACTGGATTACCGTCAACAATGGCGGCTGCGGTGCTGGTCGTGAAGTCTGTGAAATGATTTTAGAGGCGCAGGGTAAACTGCATGATATGCTGCTGTCTTATGTCAGTCAGGATAGCACTGATAATAAACCGGCTTAGAATGCAAACTACAAAATACAACTCATACCCGTTATTAATTATAATATGACTGTGTAAATGCGTACCTACTTCACCCTCGCCATATTTATTGTTTTCGCCGTTGGCAGTTACTGGCTGCTACAGAATACCAATAAAGAAATTACTGAGGATAAAAAATCAGCTGAACGTTTTCCCGATTATTTTATGGAAAATTTTTCAATTACCAGTATGAATATACAGGGGCAGCCTGAATCCATACTTAAAGCTAAAAAGATGCTGCATTATGCTGATGACGATAGCGCAGAACTTGATCAACCGTCGCTAAGATTTAATCGCGGTAAAAGTCAGGTAACACTTACGGCTGATCGTGCGAAATTTTTTAAACAGAAGAACATACTCTATTTATATGATAACGTAATCATACACCGACAAGCTTCAGCATCACAAAGCGAACTTTTCATTTATACAAACGATCTTAAAATAAACACTGAAACAAATATTGCCGAAACCGAACAGGCCGCCACCATAAAAATGCCACAAACTGAAATAAATAGCGTAGGTTTAATATTCGATAATATACGGGGTACACTTACGCTACCCTCGAAAGTTAAGGGCGTCTATGAAACACCACAATAAAATAACTTATCACTGGGGCGTGATACTCATTATGCTTTTTATCAGCACCACAGTGCTGGCAAAATCATCTGATGAATTTGCACCATTGCATATTGAAGCAGACCAGTTAGAGATACACGAAAAAGACAATTTCAGCATTTACAAAGGCAATGTCATTATCACTAAAGGCAGCTTAAAAATCACCGGCGATAAAATCACCATTAAAAATAAAAATGCAAAGCTACACAGTGTCAATATCAATGGTACACCCGCTACTTTTTTTCAGCTTAACGACCTTGATGAAGCAATCAATGCCGAAAGTAATATTATCATTTATCAGGCACAATCCGGTATGCTGGAATTAAAAGAAAATGCATCATTAATTAAAAACAAAAATCATTTCAGCAGTGAACATATTATTTATAATACGATGAAAGATATTGTAAAAGCCGGTAGCCAGACATCAGCCAACGCTCTAAAACCGCCCAGAGTAAAAATAACCATTTACCCTGACGAAAAACCAACCCGGTAAAACTCAGCGAAGCTTAAAACAACAATGAATACACTGCGCGCACAAAACATGGTTAAACGCTTTGGCAAACGAACCGTGGTAAATGATGTATCGATATTTGTACAAAGCGGCGAAGTTGTCGGCCTGCTTGGTCCAAATGGTGCGGGAAAAACCACCAGCTTTTATATGATGGTTGGCTTAATACCGGTTAATGAAGGTAGCATTACCCTGAACGATCAGGACATCACCCACCTGCCCATGCACAGTCGCGCTAAATTAGGACTGGGTTATCTACCTCAGGAAGCCTCGGTTTTTCGCAAGCTCACGGTGGCGGAAAACATTATGGCCATTTTACAGACCCGGTCTCAGCTCACCCGCAAACAACGTAATCTAGAGCTACAAAATTTACTCGATGAATTACAGATTAACCATATTCGTGATAACACCGGCATCAGCCTGTCCGGCGGCGAGCGCCGACGTGTGGAAATAGCCCGCGCGCTATCCGCCGAGCCCGAATTTATATTGCTGGATGAACCATTCGCCGGCGTTGACCCCATATCGGTGCTGGAAATTCAACGTATTATTAAACAGCTCACCGAAAAAAATATCGGCGTGCTAATTACCGACCACAATGTCCGTGAAACCCTTGGCATCTGTGAGCGGGCCTATATTTTAAGCTCCGGAGAAGTCATCGCCGAAGGTA
>CAZHEA010000058.1:0-20327 GCA_964531165.1 uncultured Thiotrichaceae bacterium | reverse complement strand
ATAGGCTTTAGCCTGCTCTAACATTTTGGCAGACTGACCACGTGCAGTAGGGAGTATCTCGTTACGATAAGCTTCAGCCTGATTTTTCAGCTTAACTTCGTCTTCCACCGCCTGAGTTACATCATCAAATGAGGCTTTTACCGGCTCCGGTGGCTTAGCTTCCTGCAGGTTAACCTGACGCACTTCAATACCTGATTTATAACCATCCAGAATTTTCTGAATCGTCTGTTCAGTACTTAGCGCGATATCTTCACGACCATCACCAAAAACATAATCCATGGTGCTGCGCCCTACATGCTGACGTAATGCACTTTCCGTTGCCTCTGCCAGTGTTTTAGTCGGGTTACGCATACTAAAGAAGTAATCTTCAGCGATACCCACCTGATACTGCACCGTAATATCAATATCGATGATATTCTGATCCTGAGTCAACATGGTGCTATCCAGTGAAAATTCCTGAATATTACTGACATCAACCTTCAGCACTTTTTCAATTGGCGAAGGGAAATGCCAATGCAAACCCGATTCGACCGTATAAGCATGCGCGCCAAATCGCAGCACTACACCACGCTCAGCTTCAGCAATTTTATAAGTACCGGTCGCTAACCAGATAATGGCGGCGACAACCAGCAATATAATAATGCCTGTAGTGCTATTACCGGAGGATGAACTCCCGCCACCACTACTGGACCCACCTAACATGCCGTTAAGTTTGTCCATGAATTTTTTGAACACTTCATCCAGATCTGGCGGACCATCATTACCACGGTTACCCCAGGGATCTTTATTTTTATTACCACCCGGCTCATTCCAAGCCATTCGCGACTCCAGCTATAATCAATTTTTAAGAGAGCGGATTGTAACCCGATTATCACCGAAACAGAAGGTTTGCGTGGGGCTTTTCATTCGAAATAATCGGTAGCTTACTTATAGATTATCCGAGCTGAGTGCAAAAAGGATTAAAGAATTTGACACAAAGTCACCATAAGGTAATTTAACTTATGCTCACCATGCTTTGTCTATGAACCCGCAATCTATGCCAGATTTAGCTATGGCGCATCTACAGATGGCGCGACATAATCATCCGGTAGTAGCATATGCTCTGGCACCGACTCACGGCTTGCCATCTGCAACAGGTCGCGACGCGGAATATTAATTTGCAGCACAAACTCCCCCTGCTCGTTAACCTGCTCATCGTCAACCGCATTAATTCCATATAATAGGGAACGAATCCGCCCCTGCGCCGGCGTCAGACAAAGCTGACCTTTCACCAGATTCTGCTGAAAAGTCTCAGCCAGTACCTGATGAACCAGGTCCAGCCCCAGCTTATTAATCGCCGACACCCAGATGCGCTTAACATTGCCCTGCTCATCCCGATCAATACGAGGTGCAATTTCCAGCCGGTCAATTTTATTCATGATTTGAATTTGTGGCACCTTCATCGCACCAATTTCTTCAAGTACCGTTTCCACGGCGCTTATATTATCCAGCCGCATATCATCCGCGGCATCAATAATGTGAAACAGTAAATGCGCCTGCTCAGTTTCCTGCAGAGTTGAACGAAATGACTCCACTAAATCGTGTGGTAAGTGACGTATAAAACCCACCGTATCCGCCAGAATAATATCACTGGCATCATCAATTTTTAACTTACGTAACGTCGGATCGAGGGTAGCGAACAGCTGATTCTGCACATACACATCCGCATCGGTTAGCGCATTAAATAAGGTAGATTTACCCGCATTGGTATAGCCAACAAACGCTACGGTGGGTACTTCAGCCTTGCGCCGCGCCTGCCTGCCCTGCTCGCGTTGCTTACGGACTTTTTCCAGGCGTTTTTTAATCTGCTTAATACGCATACCGAGTAAACGCCGGTCGGTTTCCAGCTGGGTTTCACCCGGGCCACGTAAGCCGATGCCGCCCTTCTGGCGTTCAAGGTGAGTCCAGCCACGAATTAAACGGGTGGATAAATGCTTTAACTGAGCCAGCTCAACCTGCAACTTACCTTCAAAAGTCCGGGCACGTTGCGAAAAAATATCTAATATTAAACCGGTGCGGTCCAGCACCCGGCATTGGAGCATAGCTTCCAGGTTGCGCTCCTGTGACGGGCTCAATGCATGGTTAAATAACACCAGCTCGATTTCATTGGCTTCAACCAGTGCGGCTATTTCTTCAGCTTTGCCTTTGCCCACAAATAATTTAGCATCCGGAGCATTGCGCCGGCCAGTCACAATATCACTCACCGTTGCACCCGCTGATATCGCCAGTTCTTCAAATTCAGTAATATATTCGCGCTGATTCTCTGCGTTGAGATCAAGGTGAACAAGCAATGCCTGTTCACCAATACCGGAACTATCTCCGGGACGATCGCCTTGAAGGTCGCCTGGACGGTCTATCAAAATAGAGCTCTTTCTAATTAAATTGGGGGTGCTGATTATACACTCAATACCCACGTGTGTAGTTAGCCTGTAATCAATAGAAAAAGAAAACGCGAATGCAGGTGAGTGGCCGAAAAGATAAATACAGGTAAAAATGTATTTTGCAGAGACTGATGTAATACATACACACACAAAAACGGCTCCTCATAAAGAGCAGCCGTTATATATCACTTACAGAAATAAACTGTTTAGATTAGTACTGGGGGGGTGTAAATTTTACGCTAAACATTACCACCACCATTACTACTATCACCATGGTCGTCATCTTCATGGTTATTGGCCCAGCGAATCGCTCGCGCAGGCACAATTGTTGAAATAGCATGTTTGTAAACCATCTGACTCACTGTATTACGCAGCATTACTGCAAATTGATCAAAAGACTCAACCTGTCCCTGCAGTTTTATACCATTAACCAGATAGATCGAAACCGGAACGCGTTCTTTACGTAACGCATTAAGGAAGGGTTCTTGTAGTGATTGCCCTTTTGGCATGGTGGTTCTCCCAGAAATATTGTTGTATTTTTATATTTACGCACTGATTTAGTACGTTAATTATTATTTATAATTTCTACATTGTGGCTATGACGCATAATTCAAGCCATTGAATAAAGATCATAGCGAATTTTTAAGTTTTTTCAGTATTTTTAGATAAATGGCCGGATTTATATCATAAAAGTTACAATTTTGCTCTTTTCGCAACCAGGTTAACTGCCGCTTAGCCAGCTGTCTTGTCGCAATAATAGCTCTTTCTGACATTTCTTCGTAACTCATTAATCCATCCAGATACTCCCATACCTGACGGTAGCCCACACAACGCATAGAAGGCAAGTCGAGATTTAAATCTCCCCGTGCTCTTAATGTTTCGACCTCGTCAATAAAATCTAGTTCCAGCATTTGATAAAATCGTTGAGCTATACGCTGTTTTAATAAATCACGATTTTGCGGAAAAAACGCTATTTTTATAAGGTTATAGGGCAACGCCTGTGAAGTCTGTTGCTGCCAGAAATCGGTTAATGTTTTACCGCTGATTTCAAAGACCTCTAATGCCCGTTGAATTCGTTGCGGGTCATTCGGATGAATACGCTGAGCCGAAACCGGATCTATTACCGCCAGACGATCATGCATGGCTTGCCATCCTGAGGCATTCGCATCGGCTTCAAGTTGCAAACGCACCGCCTCGTCTGCAGCCGGCAATTCTGACAAACCTTCCTGCAATGCTTTGTAATACAGCATCGTGCCCCCCACTAATATCGGGGTTTTACCACGTTTTAGAGTCGCCTCAATTTCATTGAGTGCATCTTCACGAAAATTCGCAGCGGAATAGGATTCCTTTGGATCAATAATGTCGATCAATTTATGCGGGGCACGGGCAAGCGTTTCAGCATCCGGTTTAGCGGTGCCAATATTCATTTCACGATACACCAGTGCCGAATCAACACTAATGAGTTCACCGTTAAGTTGTTCAACACATTCAATCGCAAGATCGGTTTTACCGGCGGCAGTGGGGCCCATAATAAAAATAACCGTCGGGCTGTCGGCTGGTGCATTATCAGGCTGCTGGATAATTAATTCGGTCATAAAATGAGTTTTGTAGGTTCCGGCTGGTTTAAGCCAATAAAGTCACTGCGTTACCCGTATGCGAGGGGGCAGAAAAAGTTTTTTTCATTCTGTTAATAAGCAAATGAATCGCATAGGTTATAAACATTACTGTCCCCGCATAAACCACTTGTCCATTGCATCCAGACTAAATTCCGTCCACGTGGGGCGCCCATGATTACACTGCCCGCTACGCTCGGTGGTTTCCATATCCCGCAACAATGCATTCATTTCGGGAACACTCAAGCTTCTATTTGCCCGCACTGAACCATGACAAGCCATGGTGCCAAGCACGCTATTAATTGCGTTGCGAATGCGCTCTGAGCTGCCATGACTGAGTAAGTCCGACAACACATCCCGCACTAACGCCTCCGCATCGGCACGGGCTAAAATTACCGGAATTTGTCGAATGCGAATCGATTCCGGTGCACTGCGATCCAGCTCAAAACCCAGTTCAGAAAAAATCTCAGCTTGCTCTTCCGCCAACTGAGCCTCTTTCTCACTCAGGCGCATGCTAATCGGTACCAGTAACGGCTGGGATGCCAGATTGCCCTGCTGCATATCCTGCTTCATGCGCTCATAGGTAATACGCTCATGGGCGGCGTGCATATCTACCACCACCATTCCACTAGCGGTTTGCGACAAAATATAAATACCATGCAGCTGTGCAATCGCAAAACCTAATGGCGGAATTTCAGAAGTATTGTCTGTTTGCGTTTGCGGCAGGCCGCGGGATAAATTGGCATAGGCCTGAATTTGTTCATTTACCTGTGATGCCATATTGCCCGGCCGTGGTCCACCACCAACGCCGCCATAAGCTGGCCCGCCGTAATTTGATATCCCCGAAAGCGATGTTTGCAAAGGCAGCACAGTATTGGGTGCCCCTGTTTCAGGCACCATATGACTCGCCGCCAAACCCGGCGAAGTTAAGTCATCCGTCGTCGCTGTTTCCGGTCGCACATCAGCCAACGCTTTATGAATACCACGAAATAGAAAATCATGCACCAGGCGGCCTTCCCGGAACCGTACTTCATGCTTGGTGGGATGGGCGTTAACATCGACCATAGCCGGGTCGAGCTCTAAAAACAGCACATAGGCCGGATGGCGGCCGTGATACAACACATCCTGATAAGCCTGGCGCACCGCGTGGGTTACCAGTTTGTCACGTATGATGCGGCCATTAACAAAAAAGTATTGCATGTCGGCGGTGGAACGGGAAAAACTCGGTAGCGCAATCCAACCGTGCAGCTTTAAGTTGACGGCTTCAAAACTCATATACTGCGACTGTTCGATAAACGCTTTGCCGCAAACTTCTGCAATGCGTTGCTCCATCTGCTGCTGGCTAGAAGCCGCGCGCCATTGTTTTATCACACGCTGATTATGAGACAGTGTTACATCCACATCGAAATGACTTAGCGCAATGCGCTTCACTACATCTTCAAGGTGATTAAATTCAGTTTTTTCGGTACGTAAAAATTTACGTCGCGCCGGTACATTATAAAATAAATCCCGTACTTCAATGGTGGTGCCGTTACTGTGCGCCGCGGGGGAAACATCAGCGGATTGCTCATCCTGCCCCTGTACTTTATAACCATCCGCATCAGCTTGGCGCGAGGTAATGCTCATACGGCTGATGGAGGCAATGCTAGGCAAAGCCTCACCGCGAAAACCTAAACTTTTAATGTGCTCTAAATCATCAAGGCTGCGTATTTTACTGGTGGCGTGGCGAGACAGCGCTAAGGCTAAATCATCTTTATGAATGCCTTGGCCATTATCGCGAATACGAATGAGTTTTGTGCCGCCCTGCTCAATCTCAATGTCGATTTTAGTAGATGCGGCATCCAGCGAGTTTTCCAGTAATTCTTTCACCACCGAGGCTGGACGCTCAACCACTTCACCGGCGGCAATCTGGTTGATGAGTTGATTGGGCATTTGCTGAATACGATTCGACATGAAGCTTCTGGGTAAATTTTAAAAGGTGAGTGTATCAAGGAATTAGATATTAAAGAAAAAGAAAACGCAAATAAACGCAAATGGCTGCGATGAAAATAACAAAGGTAGGCGTAAATTTCTATTTGAACTGAGAATAGTCCAGTGAGTCAGGGTGGGATCGATAAATTAAGCGGTAACCTTATAATTTTAAATTTTTCGGTTATGTCGTACTGGTCTCCCCTTTGAAAAAGGGGAATGAGGGGATTTAATAAGATTCAAATTTTAGGAGTTGGGTCGGAGCCAAATTTAATACCACAATGACGTATAACTTTATTATGCCATTTAATTAAACTTGACTCCGCCCCCTTATATTGTTTTTTTAACCGGGAGTATTTAACCGAGGATCGCTAATACTGCCGATATAAACTAACTAACGGGAATAAAAAGTTTCTTTCCCACCCGCAAATTATCACTGCGCAAAGAGTTTCTAGTGCGTAAATGTGATACAGGCGTGCCGAATTTATTACTGATTTCAGCTAAGGTATCACCCTTCTTAACCGTGTAATGCTCCTGGGCTTCTGATAACCAGGTACCCGGTGGTGCTTTACGTGCAAAGTAATCATTCACGCCACGCAAAATAGCCTTTGCCATTTTATTCTGATGAGCACGGCTACGTAACTTGCGCTCTTCTTTGGGGTTAGAAATAAACGCTGTCTCTAATAATATTGCCGGTATATTGGGTGCTTTTAATACTGCAAAACCTGCCTGCTGTACTCTCTTTTTATGCACACGACCGACACGACCCAGTTCTTTTAAAACTTCATCGCCAATATCCAGACTCGACTCAATGGTGCCGGTTAACGATAAGTCTAATAACACCTGACGTACCATTTTATCCTGATGATTTAAATCCACATCACCAAATAGCAGGTCAACTTTGTTTTCTTTTTCCGCCAGTAAACGTGCAGACTCGGAAGTCGCACCACTCACTGACAATGCATACACCGATGCACCACGGGCACGCACATCCGGGAACGAGTCCGCATGCACTGAAATCATTAAGTCCGCATCCAGTTCATGGGCGCGTTTAATACGCTCGCGTAAACGCATAAAACGATCGGAACGACGAATCAGTTCGCCTCGCATACCTTTGGTGGCATCGACTTCACGCTTTAGACGTTTGGCAATTTGCAGGGTGACGGTTTTTTCATGGGTACCTAAACGACCCGTAGCACCGGGATCATTTCCACCATGACCAGCATCAATGGCGACCACAATATCACGTAATTTTTTGTTTTTAGCGGCTGTTTTTTTATGTCCGGACACCGGCTCTTTTACATCTATCACCAGGCGATAGCCGTTTTCACCTTTCGGCTCGAGTAAAAAACTATTGGGGGTGGTACGGGATTTCAGATCCAGCACAATACGTAGATCATGCAGATTACGCACGCCGGTGCGAATGCCTTTCAGCTGCGGGCTATGTAATTCTTCGAGAACACCCGCATGCATCAGCCGGGTTTTTTTCAAATCAATAACCAGTCTCTCTGGTTTATGCATGCTGAATAAAGAATATTCAACCGAATCATTTAAATCAAAAACCAGACGCGTTTTACTGGGCTCACGGGAAATGCGAATATTTTCAACTTTCGTATAAGGCACGGCCGCCTGACTTAATGCCGGGGCAGCCGCCAACGTACCCATACCGGCAAGCTGACAAGTTAGCTGTGATAAAAATTTGCGTCGCTGATTTTCCATCTCGCACCTTAAAACATCTGAGTTCACTGTTTTATCATTTACGCACAGGCAAGCCCGTACTTATTAACATACAGTTTGGCAAATTTTCTGGAAAAAGCAAGTACGAATTTACATTTTTATTAATAATTTTAAAGAGATAGGTGATATTCCTAATCTAATTAGTTAGATAGAGCCTGCAAAATAACATCACCTTTATCGGTGTGGCTGCTAATTTTGCACCGCCGCCCCTGTTCACCATCAGTCTTTTCATAACTCAATTCAAACAGCAAATCAGCTACTGGCAAATAACCCTCGGCCTTATCCGGCCACTCGATCAGACAGATAGACTGGCCATCAAAATAATCACGGCCACCGGCATATTCAAGCTCGTCCGGGGTACCAAGCCGGTACAAATCAAAATGATATATTTGTTGTTTATCAATAAGATAGGGTTCAACCAGAGTATATGTCGGGCTTTTCACATTGCCCTTAAAACCCAACGACTGTAGAAACCCCCGCACCAGCGTAGTTTTGCCGGTACCCAAATCACCATCAAGAAGCATAACGGTTCCCGACGAGGTTTGAGCCGCAATGCGAGCCGCCAGCTTTAGCTGCTCAGCTTCATTTTTAAGAAAAAATTCGAGTGATTTCATGGGGCTGAATTATGCGGCTTTTGAAGATTAAATCCAGTTAGTGAGCGGTATTTTCATGTAGAGGGAATAAAAGAATCACCGTATGCTTGTGTCGGGAATGATGAGTACCTGTAAGTTAACGGAACACTAGCATTTTCTTTTGTAGCCTTTAATTTTACCATTATATAAAATCACACATTCACCAACTCACGAATAAAACCAAACAGATCACTCGCCAGTAACCCGCTCTGCCCTGCTTCAGCTGCCCGGTCACCCGCCAGTGCATGAATACACACAGCCAACTGACTAGCTAATGCCATGTTATAACCCTGCGCAATCAGGCTGGCAATAACTCCACTGAGCACATCGCCCATACCGGCTGAGGCCATGCCCGCATTGCCATAGGGGCACAGCAGAATTATCTCATCGGCTGACTGTATCAGCGTACCGGCACCTTTCAATATCACGGTACCACCAAACTGATGCTGTAATAGTTTGGCACTGGCAAAACGCGATGCTTGAATAATAGCCGACGACTCTCCCAATAAAGCTGCCGCTTCACCTGCGTGGGGTGTTAACACCCAGTTATCCTGTGGGCCATCTTCCGCTCTCAATAAATGCAACGCCCCTGCATCCACTACTTTAATGGCGGAACTGCGTAATGCTGAAGCCATTAAGTTATGCGACCACACGCTATCGGTTAATCCGGGACCGATCACAATGGCAGAGGCTTTCGACAGCAACTCCGCCGGCACATGCCCGTCCTCACACGCACTGAACATGAGTTCCGGGCGCCCCGCCAGTACAACAGCGGCATGCTCCGGGTGGCTCACCACCGATACCAGCCCGGCCCCACTGCGTAATGCGGCTTCCGCCGCCATACGTATAGCGCCGGGCATACCCTTATCACCACCCAGTATCAACACATGTCCGAACTGATGTTTATGGGCACTGGCATGGCGGGGCTGGATCAATTGCTTTAAATATTGCCAGTCGAGTAACTCTGCCTGTTCTGGCTGGCGCTGATACACGCCGGCAGGCAGGGATAAATTATCAAATTGTATTTCACCACAATGATCCACACCCAGATGCGTAAACAAACCTTTTTTCAATCCGATAAAAGTCATGGTGGAACTGGCATTAATGGCACAGCCCGCCACGCTACCGGTATCTGCACACAGGCCGGAGGGGATATCCACCGCAATCACCGGCTTACCACTCTGATTAATCGCCTCTATTAACTCCGCCCACTCACCGTCTATGTCACGCTGTAAACCGGTGCCAAGTAATGCATCAACTATCACATCGGTTTGCTGTAAAAGCGCATCCGAATATTTAACCGATTGATGGGTTAACGAATGCCAGTCTTTCCAGGCGGTTTTTGCATCGCCCTGTAGCTTTTCCGCTCCCACCTGGCTAATCACTTTAACTTTTAAATCTGCTAACTGTGCCAGTTTGGCAACCACATAACCGTCACCCGCATTATTACCTCCGCCACAAACCACCAGTATCTGTTTCGCTAAGGGGTAGGCATTCTGTAAATGTTCGAAGGTCGCTTTGCCGGCGCGCTTCATTAACTCATAGCCGGATATTTTAAATTCGTTAATGGCAATGCTGTCGAGATTGCACACGGCTTCTGCGCTGTAGAGTTTAATGGGGGCTGGATTAACGGGGATAGAATTCATTTTTGTATATTGCTTAATTTATGCATTAAATGCAATTTGATTAATTGCTATGCGACAGGTACCAATTAAGCTCCCCTCTTAGTAAAAGAGGAGCTGGGAGAGATTTGGCTTTAAGTATTTTTCTAGTAGTCGTGGTCCTGCGAGGATACGAAGCAAATCTCCCCCGGCCCCTCTTTTGCTAAGGAGGGGGGGGCTAGAGGCAATACCTCAAATGCTCGGGGTCGTAGGATTCGGGGTCGGAGTCAAATTTGATATCACATTAATTTATGCCGTATTTTACTCTATGAATCAAATTTGACTCCGACCCCTATATTCACGCCCCCTATATTCATATGAAGCTCCCCTCTTAGTAAAAGAGAGGTTGGGGGAGATTTGGCTTTAAGTCTGTTTCGGATAATCACGGTCCTGCGTGAGTACGAGGCAAATCCCCCAGCCCCCTTTTTTCTAAGGGAAAAGTCACGTCACAAACTGCTCAAATGATACTTCAAGATTATCAGCCAGATCAAAAGCTTTTTTTTCACGCAACAATTCAATTACACACTCCGCTGTACACAAACCACCGGCCAGCTGATTGCGACGTAAGTGATAGTTAGACGGCTTTTCAGACACAATTTGTACACGGGGCAAACTTTGCAGATACGCACTGCGATTAAAAATTTTACGCGCTTCCTGCCAGGTACTGTCAATTAAAATAAAATTTTCAAAGTCATTAATTTCAGCCAGCATTTCGCCATCAGCTACCGGATAAACCAGTGCCACTTTTTTCGATTCGATTAACTGTAATAGATTTTTATCCGGCAGGGTTCGCTGCCAGATAATTGTTTGGGTTTGCGGGAGCAACTGCTGAACGAGTTTCCCCGTATTGGTTTTTTTTGAAACTTCCCGTGAGTGAGTCAGTAATATAATCTGCATATCGATGTATTATTGCAAGACATCAATACAAAATTCAATATAAAATCTTTGCAGATTTTTTCGAGGAGACTGCGCGCATACTGCCGGTATCATCCACAAATTAAAATAGTGTTTATTTACGCAACAATAATTTGATCGCGACCATCGTTTTTAGCACTGTACATCGCCGAATCCGCACGCTTAAATATACTATCGCTGGTATCCTGCGTATTCAAACTGGCCATACCAATACTAACCGTCAGATCTATTGTTTGCTCACTCACCTGCATTTCAATTTCTCTAACCGATTTTAAAATACGATCAGCAATCAGATAAGATTTTACACTATCGGTATTAGCGATTAACACCACAAACTCTTCTCCGCCATAACGAAACAGCATATCAGTTGCACGAATACTGCTTTTAATCGTATCCGCTACCTGCTTAAGCGCATCATCACCCACCTGATGACCATAGGTATCATTAACCTTTTTGAAAAAATCAATATCAACAATTAATAAACTAAAATCACGATCATGACGATGTGCCAGATTGATTTCACGATTCAATGAGTCATCAAAGGTTGTACGGTTATTGACACCGGTTAATGCATCACGATGCGCAAGTGTTATCGCCTGTTTAAACTGAATGGCATTACGCAGTGGATAAATCAGAATTGTTAATAAGTTTTCCAGCAGCACTAATTCTGATTCGTTGAATTTGCGCCCACGGAATATTTGCAACTTACCCAGATTGATATCTTCAATATGTAAATTATAAGTGCAGCTATGACCTTTTTGACGTGAGACTTTAAGTGCTGAACCGGTTTGTTCACTCTGATATGAAAAACCATCAAACATCAGATAAGCATGTATGTGCTCCATAAAGGTATTAATCACCCAATCCAGATCCAGTGACATTTGCAGAGACATTGCGAGATCAAGTTTGGATTGTTGCTCCAGTTCATGGCTATAGCTTTTCGGCGTAGCCTTCTCGACATGACTAAATATATTTTTGACCTCTTTCAGCTCTTTGATCATTTCCTGTGTTGAGGTTTGAGTCTGCATGCGGTGATTCCTGTTTAAGTATTAATCACAACATAGCGACAACCGTGCCAACTCATACCTGAAAATAATTTAAATTATAATTTTCAATAACTTAATCACACTTTTAATCATTTAAAACTGATATTTGCCCACCTTAAAAAGCCGAATTTCAGGTTGATGACAGAATAATGGCGGCAATTATTTGCCGCCCAAACCGCATACCGGCAATATTGCCGGATTAAGCCTAACCCCTTTGGGTGGGCATTTGCACAATTAACGGCAAGGCTGAATGGTAAAGAAAACCACAAAAGGAATGAGTTACTTAGAAACCGCTAACAGACAGGCACCCACAGAACCCGGCAGGCACTTTTCACCATTGACCCAGATAGCGTGATCAAAAATAGCCTGATTTAGAATTGTGCCCTGTAACTGGCTTCCCACCAGCTCGGCATACGAAAGATCTGCAGCGGTTAAATCAGCATTCTGCAAATTTGCCCGGCGCAGGTTTGCACCTTTTAAATTACTGTACTGAAGCTGAGTAGAAATGAGAATGGCGGCGGACATATCTGCATAAGCTAAATCTGCGCGCTGTAATTGAGCGACAGATAAATCGGCATTCTGTAATTTAGCGCCTCGAAAGTTAACTCCCTGCAAGTTTCGATTGCGTAAATTTTCACCCTGCTTATTACAACCAGACCAGTTAATCCCCGCCACCGCCGCGGCATTACAATCCGCCAGTTTAATCTCTTCACTGTTCTGGCTGATATAAAAACCAATCAGACTAAATATCAGAACGGCAAAAATACCCGCATAAATAAGCTGCTTACGGGGTTTTAACTGCGGCGCCTTTAAAACATCGTCTCTTATTTGCCGATGCAGCTGCATGAGCTGCTCTTCATCTTCACGACGCTCTTCTGTGTGATTCGTAGCATCGGTCATAGAACTGCGCTCATCTTCACGAATACGCGCCAGCATCAACGCACGATCACCCTGTACCGTACCCGCCTCCTTAACCACCTCAGGTACCATTGCCGGATAATCACTCACTGGTGCCCAGTTTTTCTTGTCCTGACTAACCAGGGTGTCGAGCTGAATACGCCCGAGGATAAGATAGGAGCCAATCAGTTTATTAGGAAACGGGCCCTGCACTTTAGTATCAGTTTTAATATACCAGCGGCCTTTATTTGCTTTCATAATACGGCGTCACATTTATAATTACGATAGAATACTGAAAATATAGCAATAAACGGTCCAGCGTGCAGACTTGTCTGAAATAGTGTCTTTCAGACCGCGACTAACTACGCCGTAAGTACCTTTAATCCACCCATATATGGCTGCAATACGTCAGGCACATTAATACTGCCATCTGCCTGCTGATAGTTTTCCAACACCGCGACCAGTGTTCGGCCAACGGCCAGTCCCGAGCCATTTAAGGTATGCAGCAGTTCCGGTTTGCCGGTGTCAGGATTACGCCAGCGAACGCTCATGCGACGCGCCTGAAAGTCCTGGAAATTACTGATCGATGAAATTTCACGATAAGCCTGCTGCCCGGGTAACCAGACTTCAAGATCAAAGGTTTTAGCTGCAGAAAAACCGGTGTCGCCAGCACATAACGTGAGCACCCGATAAGGCAGTTTTAATTTTTGTAAAATTGCTTCTGCGTGACCCACAATTTCATCCAGCGCTGCCCAGGAATCGGCGGGCTTTACTAACTGCACCATTTCAACTTTTTCAAACTGATGCTGGCGAATCATGCCACGGGTATCTCGGCCGTAAGAACCGGCTTCGGATCTGAAGCACGGTGTATGTGCGGTAAATTTCACCGGCATGTCTTTGGCTTCAATAATTTCACCACGAGCGATATTGGTGACCGGCACTTCACCCGTGGGAATTAAGTAGTATTCACTTTCACCGTTTAAGGCGAACAGGTCTTCTTCAAATTTGGGTAACTGGCCGGTGCCTTTTAAACTGTCTGCATTCACTAAAAATGGCACGTAAACTTCTTCATAGCCATGCTCAGCTGTGTGCAGGTCTAACATAAACTGAATCAACGCGCGGTGCATGCGCGCCATACTTCCGCGCATCACGACAAAACGTGAGCCGGTAATTTTTGCGGCGGTTTCAAAATCCAGCCAGTCATTGGGCGCGCCGAGTTCAACGTGATCTTTAGGCTCAAAGTCTAATGCGGTCGGCTCACCCCATTTGCGCACTTCAATATTATCGTCTTCGCTTTTACCTTCCGGCACCGAATCATCCAGCAGGTTGGGCATGCCCATCATCATTTCATGAACCTGTGCCTGCACGTCGTCGAGCTGTTTTTTAGCTGCGTCGAGATCATCGCCGAGGGTTGAAACTTCCGCTAATAACGGTGCAATATCTTCACCATTGGCTTTGGCTTTGCCGATGCCTTTGGATTTTGTATTGCGCGCATTTTGTAAGTCCTGGGTTTTTACTGACAGGTCTTTGCGTTTGGCTTCGAGTTCATTGAATTGTTTTACGTTTAAATCGTAGCCGTGTTTGGCTAAATTTTTGGCGATGGATTCGATGTCGGTTCTTAGTAGTTTTTGATCTAACATTTTTTAAATTCTATTCTCTTTAATATTTGTCATTCCCGAGTGCTTCTATCGGGAATCTAGCGACTTTGCAGTACTTAAGGTCACTGGATCCCCGATAGAAGCATTCGGGGATGACGAAAGGTTAACTGTTTATTTCATCCCACAAATCTAGCCAATAGGGATTTTGTTTTTCAATCAAGTGCAATTTCCATTTTCTATTCCACTTCTTTAATACTTTTTCTCTGGCAATAGCCGAACTCATTTCATCATGCAACTCGTAATACACAAGTAATGTCACATTATGTTGTTCTGCAAAACCATCTACCAATTTTTGTTTATGTTCCCATACTCTTTTAATCAGGTTACTGGTAACACCAATATATAAAGTACCGTTTCGTTTTGAAGCTAAAATATAAACCGCTGGTTGTTTCTCCATTTCGCAAATTCCTTTTTGCTTTTTTCCTGTCATTCCCGAATGCTTGTGTCGGGAATCTAGTGGCTTGCAATACCCAGAGTCGCTGGGTCCCCGATAGAAGCATTCGGGGACGACAGAGTATGAAAGTTGCTTTTAGATATTAATCTCATTTTTATTAAAATGAATTTTATCAATAACCCAATAACAATTAATAACATACTTTAATACGCAGAAATAATAGCAATAACTACACCAACGCCTTACCCCAAATCGTCCCCACCCAAACCGCCCCAATACAAACAACCACATTCAACAACACATTCAACAATGCACGCTGAATTAATCCCTGTTGCAACAGGTCCACCGTATCCCACGAAAAAGTCGAGAATGTCGTCAATGCACCTAGCACCCCAACCACTAACCCCAGCTTAATTTCCTGCGGTACATTAAATTTTTCCACCAGCAAAATCGAAAGCACACCAATCGCCAGCGAACCAATCACATTCACCACCAGCGTGCCATAGGGAAAACTTCGACCGAACCAGTTATACACACCGGAAGAGATCGAATAGCGTAGCACTGCGCCGAGTGCTCCGCCAAGTGCGACAAATAGCAGGGCTTTCAAGTTTAATTAACTCTGTTTAGCCTAACGAAACCGGAATCACTTTATCCGCAACATCTTTATATTCCGCAATTTCATGGAAATTCAGATAGCGATAAATATCATCCGCCATGGGTTCAAGATGTTTTACTTTTTCCATATATTCAGCTGGTGTTGGCAAATAACCTAAAATAGCCGTCACCGCACTTAACTCCGCCGAGGCTAAATACACATCCGCGTTATTACCTAAACGGTTCGGGAAGTTGCGGGTTGAAGTTGAAATAACCGTTGAGTTATCCGCCACCCGTGCCTGGTTACCCATGCACAATGAACAACCCGGCATTTCAGTGCGGGCACCGGCCTTACCAAAGGTACTGTAATAGCCTTCTTCAATTAACTGACGCTCATCCATTTTGGTCGGCGGTGCAATCCACATTCTGGTGGGGATATTTGAAATGCCTTCCAGCACTTTACCCGCCGCACGATAATGACCGATATTAGTCATGCAGGAGCCGAGGAAAACTTCGTCAATTTTTGTACCCTGCACATCGGATAATTTTTTCACATCGTCCGGATCATTCGGGCAGGCTAAAATCGGCTCTTTAATTTCATTTAAATCAATCTCGATCACTTCTGCGTATTCCGCATCCGCATCCGGCTCGATTAATTGTGGATCGGCTAACCACGCCTGCATCGCATCAATTCTGCGTTGCAATGTGCGCTGATCTTCGTAACCGTTGGCAATCATCCACTTTAATAAAGTTACATTGGAATTTAAATATTCAATGATCGGCTCTTTATTTAAGCGCACCGAACAACCATTAGCGGAACGCTCGGCTGACGCATCGGATAATTCAAATGCCTGCTCAACTTTTAAATCCGGCAGTCCTTCAATTTCTAATACACGGCCATTAAAGACATTCTTTTTGCCTTTTTTCTCGACCGTTAATAAACCTTTTTGAATCGCCACATACGGAATCGCATTCACTAAATCGCGCAGAGTTATACCCGGCTGCATTTCGCCTTTGAATCTAACCAGTACCGACTCGGGCATATCTAAAGGCATTACACCTAAAGCCGCACCGAATGCCACTAAGCCTGAACCCGCGGGGAAACTAATGCCCATCGGGAAACGCGTATGCGAGTCACCACCTGTTCCAACCGTATCCGGCAGAATCATGCGGTTTAACCACGAGTGAATAACACCATCGCCGGGACGCAGTGCGACGCCGGAGCGTGACTGCATAAAGTCCGGCAGATTGTGCTGTAATTTAATATCAACTGGCTTGGGATAAGCCGCGGTGTGACAGAAAGACTGCATCACTAAATCAGCAGAGAAACCTAAACAGGCCAGCTCTTTTAATTCATCGCGGGTCATTGCGCCGGTGGTATCCTGCGATCCGACCGTGGTCATTTTCGGCTCACAGTAAGTACCCGGGCGAATACCGTCTACGCCGCATGCCTGTCCCACTATTTTCTGCGCCTGAGTAAAACCTTTGCCCGTATCTTTTGGATCAACCGGCTTCAGGAAAGTATCAATATCGCCCAGCCCTAAATGTTCGCGGGCACGTGTGGTTAAGCCGCGGCCGATAATTAATGGAATACGGCCATTGGCACGCACTTCATCCGGCATGGTGGACGGACGTAAATCAAATTTACACACTTCACTGCCGTCTTCTTTAACAATGACGCCGTCATAGGGCTTGATAATAATCACATCGCCGGTCTGTAAATTTTCCACATCACACTCTATCGGCAATGCGCCGGAATCTTCCGCGGTATTGAAAAAGATCGGTGCAATTTTGCCGCCCAGTATCACTCCGCCTTCGTGCTTATTCGGCACAAATGGAATTTCATTACCCATGTACCAGAGCACTGAATTAATCGCAGACTTACGTGACGAGCCGGTACCGACTACATCACCCACATAGGCAATTGGGTGACCTTTGGATTTTAGTTCTTCGATAGTTTCCAACGGCCCCATTCCATTTTCATTAGGCATCTTGGTAATCAGCATCGATTTCGCATGCAATGGAATATCCGGACGACTCCAGGCTTCGGTCGCAGGCGACAGATCATCCGTATTGGTTTCGCCGGGTACTTTATATACTGTTACGGTGATAGCTTCTGGCATTTTTGGTTTACTGGTAAACCATTCAGCGTCCGCCCACGACTGTACTACCTGTTTGGCAAACTTATTGGTTTTCGCTTTTTCGGTAACATCATGAAAGGCATCATAAATCAGCAGTGTGCGTGATAGCGATTTAACCGCCGCTGCTGCGGTGACATCATCATCCAGGCACGCAATTAATGGCTGAACATTGTAGCCACCCAGCATCGTACCCAGCAGCTCAGTAGCATATTCACGTGAAATCAGCTCACAGCCGGTATCGCCATTCGCAACCGATGCTAAAAACGCCGCTTTTACATAAGCAGCCTGATCCACCCCAGGCGGTACACGATGAACCAGCAGATCCATTAACACCTGAGGTTTTTCACTACCCGGGTTCTTAATAATTTCAATCAGGTCAGCGACTTGCTGGGCATCCAGCGCTAATGGCGGCAGATTTTCAGCAGCGCGTTCTTCAACATGTTTACGATAAGCTTCAAGCACGGTTGGCTTCCTTTTTTAATAAGGTTTTACAATTGGCGCATAGTATACAGTGTGCTGCGGGCAATTTCCTGTGGGAATTCGCATGGATTATTATCGGATACATAAAAATCAAAAGCGATTTGTCCGCAAATGAACGCCAAACACGCAAATTTTTTATTTTGTGCCTGCAGCACATAATATTTAAGCATTGGCTCTTAACTTATTTGCGTTTATTTGCGGACAATAATGCCTTTAAATACCAAGATCTAATTCAGCATTGACTAATAAACACCCACAATCTGTGCTATAATTTGCGGCCTCAAAAAACCGACTACGATGGATTTAACCACATACATATGAATTTATTAGCCCTGTTCCCTTTTTTAAGCTGGTTTAAATTAGTCAATAAAGAATCGATTAAAGCCGATATGATTGCCGGTATTACCGGCGCCGTTATTGTACTTCCACAGGGCGTGGCCTTTGCCACCATCGCCGGCCTGCCGCCGGAATATGGTTTATACACCGCTATGATTACACCGATAATCGCGGCGCTGTTTGGTTCATCACATCATCTGGTATCCGGCCCGACGACAGCGATTTCCATCGTAATTTTCTCTGCTGTTAGTAACCACGCAGATCCGGGCACACCGGAATTTATTTCCATTGCTCTGACAATGACTTTACTGGCAGGAGTGTACCAGCTGGCATTTGGGTTGGCCCGACTCGGTGCGCTGGTTAATTTTGTATCCCACACTGTGGTTATCGGTTTCACCGCCGGTGCGGCCATATTAATTGCCACCAGCCAGATGAAACATATTCTGGGCATTGAGGTGCCTAAAGGTGAGTCTTTTCTGCATACCTGGATGGATATCTTCGCTGATATCGGCAACAGCAACCTGTATTTACTGCTGATCGCTATTGCCACCTTACTGACAGCTTTAGCCATCAAAAAATGGCTGCCTAAAGTACCAAACCTGCTTATCGGTATGGTTGTCGGCAGTGTCATTGCATTTACATTAAAGGACACAGTTTCCGGTATTGCGTTGGTGGGCGAAATTCCCGGCCAGTTCCCGCCGCTGTCTAAACCTGATTTTTCGTTTGATACCATTCGAGCCCTTGCACCGGAGGCCTTTGCAGTTGCCCTGCTAGGCTTAATCGAAGCGGTATCCATCAGTCGCGCCGTTGCCACTAAATCAAATCAGCGCATTAACTCTAATCAGGAATTTATTGGTCAGGGTATGTCGAATATCGTAGGCAGCTTCTTCTCCAGCTATGCGGGCTCAGGCTCATTCACCCGCTCCGGCATCAACTATGAAGCCGGTGCAAGAACACCAATGTCCGCTATTTTCGCAGCCGTTTTCCTGCTACTTATTGTGCTGCTCATCGCGCCGTTAACGGCTTACCTGCCGGTTGCAGCAATGGGCGGGGTTATTTTACTGGTGGCTTACAACCTGATTGATTTTCACCACATTGAAATGATTCTGAAAAACAGTAAATCAGAAGCCGCAATATTGATCGTGACTTTTCTAAGTACGTTATTCCTCGAACTGGAATTTGCAATTTATATGGGTGTGTTGCTGTCGCTGGTATTCTTCCTGAAGAAAACATCAACACCGGAAATTCCGACTCTGGCGATTGATGTTGATCCCAAAACTGACAAACGTAGCTTTATGAATATCAATCAGAAGCCACTCAAGCAGTGCCCGCAGCTAAAGGTCATTCGAATTGATATGTCGATTTATTTTGGTTCAATTAGTCATATTCAGGATCGAATTTCGCACATTGCTGAAAACGAAAAAATTTACAACATTATGATCGATGCTTCACGCATTAACTTTATCGATCTGGCGGGTGCAGAAGCGCTGGTATCAGAGAATATGATTCTTAAAAAACAGGGTGGCGGGTTGTATTTCGTTGGACTGAAATCTTCAGTATATGAATTTGTTGCTAAATCCTGCTTTGTTAAAAAGCTCGGTGCAGATCATTTCCATGATTCTAAAGGCTCGGCGATTAGTGCTATTTATAAAAAGCTCGATAAGGACATTTGTGCAACCTGTCAGTCACAGGTATTTAAAGAGTGTTGAGATAACGCTTAGCCCCAAAACAAAAAAAGGCCGCACTAAGTGCGGCCTTTTTTATGAGCGGAAAATCCATCAACAAACCCGGTTGTTTATTAAATCCCCCTCTATCCCCCTTTTTCTAAGGGGGAG
>CAZHEA010000057.1:17087-20638 GCA_964531165.1 uncultured Thiotrichaceae bacterium | reverse complement strand
ACTTTTGTTTGTTCGAAGTCACTTGATTTCAACCCAATTTATATCTGTATAGCGTAATAATATGTTTGTTTAAGTTTTTTGAAAAAAAGTTTATATGATAAAAAAAATAATAATTGCCTCACTCCAAAACCAGCCATTGGTTATTCTATTAACCCTGTTGCTCACCGGCTGGGGATTGATCTCAATTAAAAATATGCCACTGGATGCAATACCGGATTTATCCGATGTGCAGGTGATAATCAAAACCTCTTACCCGGGGCAGGCACCGCAAATTGTAGAAGATCAGGTAACCTATCCGCTCACCAGTGCCATGTTGTCCGTGCCCGGTGCAACCCATGTTCGAGGCTATTCCTTTTTTGGCGATTCCTATGTTTACGTGATTTTTAAAGACGGTACCGATGAGTACTGGGCGCGCACCCGGGTGCTGGAATATATTAATCAGGTGCGGGATAAATTACCGCTGGGAGCGCATGCGCAGCTCGGCCCGGATGCCAGCGGCGTTGGCTGGATTTATCAGTATGCGCTGGTGGATAAAACCGGCAAACATGATCTGGCACAGTTGCGCAGTTTGCAGGACTGGTTTTTAAAGTACGAATTACAAACCGTGGAAGGCGTGTCCGAAGTCGCCACTATTGGCGGTATGGTTAAACAGTATCAGGTGATACTGGATACCAACCGTATGCGCGCCAGTGAGCTGTCATTAGATGTCATTAAAAAAATGATTATCGATTCCAATCAGGAAGTCAGTGGTTCGGTCATTGAAATGGGCGAAGCCGAATATTTAATTCGTGGTAAAGGTTATATAAAAAATATCGATGATCTGGGGCGTATTCCATATTTGCGCCGCAAAGAAGCCGGTGCTGCCTTATTGTTAATGGACTTTGCCGATATCCGGTTGGGGCCGCAAATGCGCAGGGGCATTGCAGATTTAAATGGCATGGGTGAAGTTACCGGTGGCATTGTGATTATGCGCTCCGGTGAAAATGCGCTAAGTACTATTGAAAAAGTAAAGCAGCGTATTGAAGTATTAAAAAAAGGTTTACCACCGGGTGTTGAAATTATTGAAACCTATGACCGCTCGACATTAATTAATAATGCGGTAAGCACACTGGAATCAAAACTGATTAAAGAGTTTATTTTAGTGGCACTGGTTTGTGCTCTGTTTTTGTTTCACCTGCGTTCCTCTCTGGTGATTGTTTTAAGTTTGCCAGTGGGAATTCTAATTGCCTTTGCGATTATGAAAATGCAGGGCATTAATGCCAATATCATGTCGCTCGGTGGTATTGCGATTGCAATCGGAGCGATGGTGGATGCGGCAATTGTGATGATTGAAAATGTGCATAAACAGCTAGAGTTAAACCCTGCAGCGGAAAAACGTTTTGAAGTGATGCAAAAAGCCATGCTGGAAGTCGGGCCACCTTTATTTTTCTCATTGTTAATTATTACCCTGAGTTTTCTGCCAGTATTAACACTGGAAGCGCAGGAGGGTCGTTTGTTTGCACCGCTGGTATTTACCAAAACTTATGCAATGGCGGCGGCTGCAGGCTTGTCGATTACACTGGTGCCGGTGCTGATTATGTTTCTGGTAAAGGGAAAAATTAAAAAGGAAAATGACAGTATAATTAACCGCAGTTTAATTAAGGGTTATAAACCGTTTATTCATGTCGCATTGAATGCACCGGCTAAAACCCTGTTGTTTACACTGGGCTTTGTTTTAATTTCAATCTGGCCGTTGATGAATATGGGTTCAGAGTTTATGCCGGAATTAGACGAAGGAGACCTGTTGTATATGCCGACAACCCTGCCGGGAATTTCCGTGGGCAAGGCGCGGCAGTTATTGCAACAAACCGATCGCTTAATCAAAACCGTGCCGGAGGTGAAAAGCGTATTCGGGAAAGTCGGGCGGGCAGAAACTGCAACCGATCCTGCGCCTTTAACCATGATTGAAACGACCATACAGTTAAAGCCACGAAGTGAATGGCGTGAAGGTATGACAATGAAAAAAATTATCGCGGAGCTGGATAACTTAATTCAGTTTCCCGGTTTAACCAATGCCTGGTTAATGCCTATTGCTGCACGTATTGATATGCTGGCCACCGGTATAAAAACCCCCGTGGGTATTAAAATTTCCGGTGCAGACTTAAAAGTCATTCAGAAAATTGGAGAACAAATTGAAAAAGTCCTGTATCAAGTTCCCGGAACAGCTTCGGTTTTATCCGAACGGGTTGGCGGTGCGCGTTATTTAGATATCGATATTAACCGGGACACTGCCGCACATTATGGAATGAGTATTTCCGATGTGCATGATGTGATTAGCATTGCAGTGGGTGGAAAAAATCTAACTTATACCCTTGAAGGGCGCGAGCGTTATCCGATTAATTTGCGTTATCCCAGACACCTGCGTGATTCGATTCAGGCATTAAGAGAATTACCGGTGTTTTTATCAACCGGTGAGCAAATACGTTTAGAAGAAGTCGCAACGGTGACACTGGTTGACGGACCGGCATTAATTAAAACCGAAGATGCACGTTTAAATGGCTGGGTGTATTTAAATATTCAGGGTCGTGATATCGGTTCGTATGTGAAAGAGGCGAAATTGAGGGTGGCTGAGAGTATTGACTTGCCAGCGGGTTATTCCATTAACTGGTCAGGGCAGTATCAGTATATGCTGCGCGCTATTGAAAAATTACAATACATTGTGCCCTTAACATTAATTTTAATTTTAGCCCTGTTGTACATCAACTTTAAAAATATGACAGAAGCGTTAATGGTGATGGGGGCGTTACCATTAGCTTTGGTAGGCGGCATCTGGTTAGTGTCATTTTTAAATTATAATATGTCGGTTGCCGTGGGTGTCGGGTTTATTGCGCTAGCCGGGGTTGCAGCAGAGTTTGGCGTGGTGATGCTGGTTTATTTAAATCAGGCGATGCTGCGTAATCAGCCGCAGAATTTATCTGAATTAAGGTCAACGGTGATTGAAGGGGCGGTTTTAAGAGTTCGTCCGAAAGCCATGACGGTTGCGGTGATTATTGCGGGCTTATTGCCAATCATGTTAAGTGAAGGTACCGGCTCGGAACTGATGCGCAGAATTGCGGCGCCAATGATTGGCGGGATGATTACCGCACCACTGGTTTCTATGCTGGTGATTCCGGTGGTGTTTTATTTGTGGAAGGCCAGGTCGTTAGAAAAGTTGTACTGAGGTGTTTTATTAACGGTTTTCTGTAAAGTAATGTTAAGTGTTAAAAATTATGGCTCAAGTTATTTTATTTTACCGTGCGACTGCAGTTGTTAAAACAAACACAACAACCTGTCGTCTCCGAATGCCTGTGTCGGAGAGCAGTGTCTGTGAGTACGGTGGGTCACTGGATCCCCGATAAAAGCACTCGGGGATGACGGCTATTTTTTAATGCCTTTAATTACTTTTTAGTAAAGTGATTTAGATGTTAGTTACTATGGGTGAAATTCATTTAATTTAACTGTGCGGCTCAAGTAGTGTAAACAAACACAACAACCTGTCGTCTCCGAATGCCTGTGTCGGAGAGCAGTGTCTG
>CAZHEA010000057.1:0-16987 GCA_964531165.1 uncultured Thiotrichaceae bacterium | reverse complement strand
TTAGTTACTATGGGTGAAATTCATTTAATTTAACTGTGCGGCTCAAGTAGTGTAAGCAAACACAACAATCTGTCGTCTCCGAATGCCTGTGTCGGAGAGCCAGTGTCTGTGAGTACTGTGGGTCACTGGATCCCCGATAAAAGCATTCGGGGATGACGATCTTTTTAATGGTTATATGCTTTATTGACTGAAATGAATTATACCATGAGTAATGTTTGTTTCGTCCTGCATGATAATATGCAAAATTATACTTAATGTTTCTAAGGCGAAGGGATGACGAGAAGATGCCGTTATTTAATGATTAGCTTTATTTTTTGTACAGATATGCTTCAGATGATTAAAGCAAAAAGAAGCAAACATCCCTGTTTTTCTTTTAAGGTGGTGTGAATGAAATTAACCGGCTTAATTAAGTGCTGGCTTTAACTTCCTCAGCGGTTTTTGCACCGTGCTCAATTAATAAGTCAGTAATCTTAACCTTGTTATTTTGAATGGCATAATCAAGCGGGGTTTTGCCATGTACATCAACTGTATTTACCTTGATACCTTTTTCCAGCAATAGCGTGGTTGAATTGGTGAACTCTCTGCCGGCAGAATAGAAGATAGCGGTACGCTTATTGGTGTCCTGCATTTCAAGGCTGGCGTTATTCTTTAATAAAATATCCACCACATTGGTTTTGCCCTGTACCGAGGCAAAGATTAGTGCCGTCACATTACCTTTTGACTGTGCATCAACATTGGCTCCGTGGTTGACCAGGGCTTCAACTATATTCGTATCGCCCATCATGCTGGCACGCATCAATGGCGTCAGTAGTTTGTTCTCTGCCAGATTTGGATCCGCTTTATGCTGTAAAAGAAAGTCAACCACATCCCGGTGACCTTTATCGACGGCCCAGTATAATGCGGTTTTGTTGGTTGCATCCTGATGATCAATGTTCGTATTTAATTTAACGAGTGCGCGGGTGGCTTCTACTGCTCCCATGGTGGCAGCAATAATAACCGGTGTACGTTTAAAATTATCTGCTGCTTCACTGGCTGCACCTTTGTTTACCAGGTAGTTTATTATTTCAGGATGATTTTTTCGTGCTGCGTAAAGTAATGCGGTGGAGCCATTGCCATCCCGTGCATTAATATCTGCGCCTTTGTTTAATAAAAATTTAACCAGTTCTATATTGCCAATACTGGATGCCACCATTAACGGCCGGGAGCCACCGACAAAACGCGATTCAATGCTGATGTTCTTATCAAGGAACAGGCTGATTAATTCACGGTTATCTTTCCAGATTGAATAAATCAGCGCCTGATTATTCATGCTATCAACAGCGCTTAGTAATACACCTTTTTTAACCAGCAATTTAACCGTCTGAGTATTATTTTTTTGTGCCGCAATCAGTAACGCTGTGTTGTCATACTCATCACGAATATTAATGTCAGCACCCGCATTAATCAGATAATTCGCAACATCAAACTTCTGTCCGAGCAGGGCATTAATCAATGCGGTGGCACCGTCATCATCGGTAGCGTTTAATTCCAGACCTTTTGTTACCAGTGTTTTTACCACATCAAGATGGCCTTCATAGGCGGCGAGGATAAGTGCATTGGCACCTTCTGTGTCTTCGCTTCTTAAGCTGGCTCCTTTTTCGAGTAATAAAGAGACACTTTTTTCCTGTCCCGATTCAGCTGCCACCAGCAATGGTGTTGAACCTTTATTGTTTTTAATGTCGAGTCTGGCATTGTGTTTTAGCAGGGCTTTAATCACGTCATTGTGGCCATGTTCTGCTGCTGCATGTAAAGCGGTCTCACCTCTACGGTTGGCTTTATTAATATCAGTGCTTGGCCCGAGAATATCCAGTAGTAAATTCACGTCGCCTTTTGCAGAAAGCTGAACCAGTACTTTGGCTTCAGTGGACAGGGTTTTCTTTTGGTCTTCCCGGGTGTCGCTTGCGGCAAAGGTATTTGATGAAGCGAAAAGAAGGGGGATGGCGATAGCGATCAGGTTTTTTTTCAACAGGCTTTTCTTCATTTCTTTCTCTCAGGGGGGTTGTTTTTAATTCTGTTCGTTTTTTGAATTAAATTCTATTTTAGTGCGTTAGCTGATATACAGCATGTGATATGCCATGTTTTTAACTCATTGAATTTGTTTGCTTTAATGAGTGTTTGTTGATGTTGGTGCTTGCTATTGGGTCGCAGTAAAATAGTTATGTCAGTTTATGTGACATAAAATCCGCAAACCTGACATTATGTCATGACAATGTGGCGTGTTACGTTGAGAAAACAGGCGTATTGAATGCGACGAACGGTAATTTAAACAGATATGTTTTTTAAGATCTGGCGGCTCTGGTAAGCCGTATATAAAACGTATGTAAAACAATCGGATACAGGCTTTTTTTGGGTTTCTTTGTAGAAGGGGTATTGACGAAAATGCTGGGATGTAAAATGTAAATAAATCTGACATATTAAGCTGAAATAGCGTAAATTATAATTAAATTTACGTCCATAATGACAGGCTATAAAATCCGCTATATAATTATTTTTGTTAACAGGTAAATAGAAAAAACAGACGAAACTGAGTGAAGAAAACATCACTTATAAAATGAATGATATTATTCTCTGGACGTTGTTAAATTTTTAATGGAATGTGCATTTATATTTTTAACGATTGATGCCTATACTTAAAATCATTCTTCTCAGCAATTAATTAGTACAGGCTGTAAACAATGAATCCCCCCCCAATTGAAAAAGCATCCATTGAGTTGCAATCATTAATTGATGCACAAGATCATGCCTTTGTTGTAATAGACAAAGATTATAATGTGGTCGCAGCAAATAAAGCCTACTCATCCGCCTATGGAATCCCTCAGGATGAAATCGTCGGTTGTAAGTGCCATAAAATTTCTCATCATTCTGACTTACCCTGCTGGCAAAATGGTGAGGACTGTCCACACCATGAAGTGTTTGAAACCGGTCAACCATTCCATGTTCTACATGTGCATTATGATGGTGACGGTAATGAGGAGCATGTACGCATTAAAGGTTCACCGCTGCGCAATTCGAAAGGCGAGTTGTTGTTAGGCGAAGCGATTTATCCGGTTGCAAAAATCGATGATCTGAGTTGTAGTGAGCAGCGATTAATTGGCAGCTCCAGTGCTTTTCTGGAATGTATTGAAGGTTTAAAAACCGCTGCAGAAAATGATGCGCCACTTTTATTGCACGGTGAGAGTGGTTCGGGAAAAAGCTTAGCTGCACGGTATATTTATCAAAATTCAAAACGTAGCGGACGGGCTTTCGTAACAATGGATTGTAGTGCCATTAGTGAAAACGTTTTTGAAAGTGAATTGTTCGGTCATGAGCGGGGCGCTTTCACTGGTTGTGTTGGCAGACGACATGGCTTGATGGAAGCTGCTGACGGCGGGGTATTATTTTTAGATGAAATTGGTGATATGCCTTTAGTTTTACAGGGGCGGTTACTTAATGCATTAGAAACCGGTAAGTTCAGACGGGTTGGCGGGCGCCATGTTTTAAGCTCTGATGTGCGGGTGATCTGTGCCAGTCAGTATGATTTACAGGAAAAAATTGAAGAAGGTTGTTTTCGTGCCGATCTGTATTATCGTATTGCGGGCATTGTGCACAGAGTGCCTTCTTTACGCGAACGTAAAGAGGATATCGTAGCACTGGCGAATGCTATTGTTTCGCAGCTGGTTGATCGTAAAAAAGTTAAATGCCGGTTATCAGGTAAGGCGCTGGATGCATTACAGGAGTATGGTTTTCCGGGGAATATCCGTGAACTTAAAAATATTTTACAACAGGCTGTTTTATCCTGTGTCGATGGTTTTATTACGGTAGAGGCATTGCAGTTGAAAGAGCATACCGATACACCGATTGCGGATAAAAAAGTCAGAAGAAATATTAAGTGCAGCCGTGAAGATAATGAACGGGCACATATTCAGGCTTTGCTGAATAAATATAACGGCCACCGTGCCAATGTCGCGAAGGTGTTACAAATTAGTGAGCGCACTCTGTATCGTAAATTAAAGTCATTTGATTTACAGGAGGCGGGCAAGGCTTAACGGTTTAATGTGTTCGTTTAATCTACCCGTTAGAGCTGGGGCATTGATCGGGGTCGGAGTTCATTGACTCCGCCCCCTGCCTTCTCTGACAAATAGATTACCAGTAGATGTTATATCCCATCTGGAAGATAACCGCACTCAGATCCGGTGCAATATCCAGCCCTTGCTGCTCTGCCAATATCGCGTCCTGCACGGTATAGGATTGATTCATGAGTTCGGCGCGAATCGTAAATTCACTGTTATTGTTTACTTCATACCCATACTTCAGGCCAATGGTGGTGCCGGTAAACTCACTCAGGCGATAATCCGCACTGGCAAAGTCAGTTGTGGCAACTTCGCTTGCTAATAAATAGTTAACAAAGAAATCGGCACTGCTTTGCGAGTAGTAACGTAAATGGGGTTGCAGATAATGTTTTCCGCCTAATTCATAACGATATCTGAAATCCAGTGTATGCGAATCGATGCCCCAGTCATCAGTGAAATAACGATATGAAAAATTAATCACATCTTCATTCAAGTGATGAACTGTGCGCCAGAAAAAAGTATTACGGCTGCGTTTATCCGGACGTTTTTCATAAAGGTATGGAAACGATTCAGCTGTTGGTAAGTTTGTTGTTAATTTACCATCATTTTCGAGCACTGAAATAAACCGGTACGGGTCAGTTAAGTAGCCACTTGAATTACTGAAGCCTAAATTAAACTGCATAATGGTTGAGCGGTTAATGACCTGAGTTAAACCGAGCATGAAATCAGTGGTGTCTTTTGAGTCGGTACCGCCTTTATCGCCCTGATCGAAGTTGCCATCAATCATGTAAGTAAATTCAGGGTTTTTGCCTCCGACCGGATCCCATTCATCAGCCGTATAAGCCAGTCCAACACTGTAAGTGGTGTTTCTATCACTGCTATCCTGAGCATAGTTAACACTGGCTGACAGTGAATTGAAATCATACTCTTTAGAGAGGTTTCCGCCAACGGTAATTCTTTTAAGTCTATCGAGGGGCACAATCCAGTCAGCCCCTACTGCTACGCGTGTATCTCTGAATGAGCTATTCAGTGGCAGTTCACCTGCCGGCGTGGTGTAGTTGGACTGGCCTGACGGTTTAGTGAATGTTTGTACAGACTGAGTCGGTACAGCACCATAAGGTGTAGACCCGGTCAGTACATCATAAACCACTTTAACCTTAACAAATTCATCTTCATCAATTTCTTTTGATGCGGTTACCACCGGTTCAAATACACTGACACGGCTATCGGCTTCAGAATAATATAGAAATGCCGTATCAATATTCCAGTCACCGGTTTCTGCTTGTGCAGCCGGTGCACCAGCCTGTAATAATGCACAGGTGGCCATGGTTAATTTGCTTTTAACGGATAACTTAGTGTTGTTATCGGTAGTGTTTTTAGGAGTGTTCTCTTCAGAGCACTGGTTAAAGTATTGGGTATTTTTTAGTTGCATCCGCATCCGCCTCCGCCTACGCCCTGACCACCGGTTGAGGCTTCTTTACTGAAGTAAATATGCTCGTCCAGAAAAATTTCATTTTCGTCTGCGACCAGCGCCATCGATGGCTTGGCCAACAGGTCCTTTTCCCAGGGCTGCACGGTTGTGCAGGCACTTAAGCCAATTGCACTGGTGATGATTAAAATTCGAAACATTCAATTACTCCTCAACTAAAACGGTTTGTTTAGATGTGTTTTTCATTTGTTGTAATAGCTTTTTAATAGCCTGTTCTTTTTCGTCTTTGCTTTTATTCCAGAATCCGGTATAGCGAATTCTCATACGGCCTTCAGCATCGACAAGGTAACTGCTGGGCATGCCTTCAACGCCATATTTTTCAGCAACATTGGCTTCAGGGTCAAAGGCGACCGGGAAGTTAATGGCCTGAGACTTAATGAACTCGTCCGCCAGCGCTTTGTCTTTATCTAAATTAATGGCAACAATTTCAAACGGCATGTCTTTAAATTTTTGTTTCATACTAATCATCCACGGAAAGGATGTTTTGCAGGGTCTGCACCAGGATGCCCAGAAATCTACATACACCAGTTTCCCCTGTAGATTAGACAGTTGAATAGAGGTATCTTGTGTGGGCAATGTGAACTCGGGTGCAACAGGGTAATCAGCACTGGCATTTTGACTGAGCGCCAGTAATAAAAAAACTAAAGCCACTATGGTGGTTTTAGCGAGAATTCCGTTCGGAGAGTGTGAAGCTGATAATTGCATGTTGTGAACTATATTCATTGAATCTTAAGAAAAGCTTAAACTACCATAAGTGGTATGCCTGAATATGGAAATGTATCGGGTTTGTCACGATTTTAACCGGATTACGTATGAGAATAATATTAATTGAAGATGATACATTGCTTGGAAAAGGCATAGAGGCGGGATTTAAACAACAGGACTATATAGTTGACTGGTTCCAGGACGGGCGTTCCGGGCTATTGTCGCTTGAGCATGAAACCTATGATGTGATGGTGCTAGACCTCGGTTTACCGGATATATCCGGGCTGGATGTGCTGAAAAAATTACGTAAACAGGGCAGTCAGCTACCGGTTTTGATTTTAACCGCCCTGGATGGCGTAGAGGACCGGATTGCCGGCCTGGATGCGGGAGCGGATGATTATTTGACTAAACCGTTTGATTTAGATGAAGTCTATGCGCGTATCCGTGCATTGATTCGTCGCATGGGGGGGCGCGCTGAGCCGGTTATTGAATATAAAGATATTCAGTTAAATCCGGCGGCACATACGGTGACGCAAAATGCACAACCGGTTGACTTGTCGCGCAGAGAATATGGCGTGTTACTTGAGTTGCTGGAAAATACCGGCAGGGTGTTATCCCGTTCGCGCATGGAAGAAAGTTTATACAGTCTGGATGATGATGTGGGCAGTAATGCGGTGGAAGTGCATATTCACCATTTACGTAAAAAACTCGGTAACGATTTAATTCGCACGGTGCGCGGGGTAGGCTATACCATTGATAAGCTGGTCTAATTAACGTTAGCGTAAATTTAAGTCAAAATAATAAAAATGAAATATTCATTACGTAATTTTTTACTCATTTCTATTTTACTCACCATGGTTGTTGTGGGTGGTACCACCATCTGGGGTGGCTATCGGGCGAGTGTGCATGAAGTTGAAGAGTTATTTGATGCACAGCTATCGCGCTCAGCGCGTTTAATTCTGGGCCTGGTAATGGCAGAGGTTAATCTCGGACATATCAAAGAGTTTTCTGATGGTATTAAAGAAAACAGAATGCAGGCACTGGATAAAAAAAATATCGAACGGGAAATATATCAGCAGGGACATTTTTATGAGCTTAAATTAGCTCACCAGGTGTGGGACTCTTTCGGCAATATGTTGATACGATCTGCCAATGCGCCGTTACAGCCCATGAGTCAGTTAGATCAGGGCTATACCAATGAAACGTTCAACAAACATAGCTGGCGAACATTTTCATTGTGGGATGCACGTCATGAATTTCAAATTATTACAGCAGAGCGTGAAGACGTACGCAATGACCTGGTTAATAAAATTACCCGGCAGATGACATGGCCGTTTATTTTATTGCTGCCAATGCTGGGTGGGCTGGTGTGGTATTTTGTTAGTCGGGGGCTATTGCCACTGGAACAAATTGCCAGTGATATTGCCAGTCGTAAAAGTGAGAAGCTACATGCCCTGAAGTTTGAGCGTATTCCTGCGGAAATAAAACCGCTGGTTGACGAGCTTAATCGTTTATTCGAATCACTGCGTTTGTCATTTGATAAAGAACGCCAGTTTACCTCTGATGCTGCGCATGAACTGCGTACACCATTAGCCGCGTTAAAAGTTCATCTGCAGTTAATTCAGGCGGCTGATGCAAAACCGCATAGTGATGAGAATGAAAAGCAAAAACAGGCGGCGTTAATTGCAATTTCGCAAGGTGTTGACCGAGCCAGTCATCTGGTTGATCAACTGTTAGGGCTGGCACGTTTAGACCCGCAGGCGATTCGTGCAACCCAAAAAAACACGCGACTGAACCTGCATGAAATATGCGTTAATGAAGTAGCTGAAGTCTACCCGCTTGCCAGTGACAAAAATCAGACCATCAGTTTACTGGGTGATGAAGATGTTTATATGCAGGGCTACGCTTATCCGTTGGAAGCGATGTTACGTAATTTACTCAGCAATGCGGTTTCTTATACGCCTGCGGGGGGTGAAATTCTGCTTGAATTAACAAAACGTGCGGGTGCGATTGATATCTGGCTACATGATAGTGGACCGGGTATTCCGGTTGAACAGCGTCAACAGGTGATGCGCCGTTTCAGTAAAGTGCAGGGTAATACTCACTCGGGAAGCGGTATTGGATTGTCGATTGTCAAGCGGGTGGCGGAACTGCATTATATGCAAATTGAGTTACTGGATTCAACGTCTTTAGGCGGGCTTTGTGTGCATTTACATCGATTTGTGCCTCAATAAATAAAATGACTTCGACATATCTGCGTAGGCAGGTATCCAGTGTTTGTCAGCTTTTCAGAGTCACCAATAAAATGAAATTAAAAATATTTACTTTGGTTATTTGCAGCGTGTTACTTATGTCCTGCAATGATCGTATCCGCAAAGATGATAAAGATGCGACATCAAAACAACATTTAAACAGTCAGTCGCAACAAGTTCTAGTGGCATCGCAACCGTTTGTAATGGTATTAAGTGCACTTACCGATACGGCAATGCGCAGTGAAGGCTTGCACAAGCTTGCTGCACTAAATAATAAATATAAGAAAAACATTCCATTAACGTCCATTAATACGTTATTTGCTGCATTAATTGAAAATTACCCTTTACAGCAACATGATGCATTTTTGTATGGTCTTTCGCAGGTGTATATCAATATCGATGCACCGGAGTCAGCTTTAAATGCATTGAATAAGCTGTTGTTGTTATATCCGGCTATTGATTATCTGGATAAGGTGCAGTTTCGCCGTGCCGGTGTTTTGTTTGATATGCGGCGTTATTCAGCTGCAGAGCAGGGTTATAAGCAGGTGATTGCTTTTCGGAATTCTGTTTTTTATGAGCAGGCTGTATATAAGCAGGGCTGGTCTCAATTCAGGCAAAGTCATTATTATGCAGCGTTAAATTCATTTATGCATTTACTGGATGTGCACTCGCAGGAAAGTGATTTTAATTTTAAAAAAATGCAGGTGCAGGAAAAAAAGTTTATTAAAATGGTAATGCGGTCAATTAATTTAAGTTTTGATGCGTTAGCTGGTCCACATAGTGCACATGAGTATTTTTTAAATAAACAAAAACGTCAATATGAATATCATGTGTTTTTATCGTTAGCTGATTTCTATCAGCAACATAAAAAACTTGATGATGCGGTACAAACTTATAAATTATATGTGCAGTTAAATGAGTTGCATGTACAGTCGCCGGCTTTTTTATTGAAAGTCATCGAGCTTTACCGCGTTGCTGGGTTTGAAGATGAGTTGCTGCAGGCCCGAAAAGATTTTGTGTTGCGATATAATAATAAGCATGTTTACTGGGGCTTGTATTCCGGCAATGAAACTGCTGTAACCTTTCAGGCCTTGAAACAAAATATTGTTCAGCTGATAGAGTATTATCGAATACAGCAAAAAGTTAAATATGATGTTGCAGGGTCCAGTCAGTTGCAACGTTGGTGTCGTGTTTTTCTGGATGCATTTGACGATGATTTAAAAGCAGTTGATATTCGTTTGCTATTAGCTGAGTCATTACAGAAAAGTCGACTTTTTGAAATGGCCACATTGCAGTTTGAAAAAGCGGCATATGATTATACTAAACGACCTGCATCGGCGCAGGCAGCTTATATGGCATTGTTGACGCATGAAAAATACTTAAATAAATTATCGGGATTTGCAAGAAAGTATGAATATAAATTGTACATGGACAGTGCGAAGAGGTTCATGGCAGAATTTAGCCAGCATCCGCACATGCCAGTTATTAAATCGCGTTATGCGCAAAGCTATTATTCAAACAGTGATTATGCTGCCGCCTTTAAACTTATTGGTGAACGCAACTGGAAAAAAGCTGCATTGGCACTTGAAGCTCTGCTGGTTGATGTCTCACAACGTAATCTGCAAATTGAAATTATAAAAAAACTGGCGCAGGTATATTTACTGTCCGGCGAAGTTGATAAAGCGATAAAGTATCTTCAACAGGTTTCATATTTTGAAGATGCGGCAAACCATCAACTAGATGTACTCTGGTTGGCAGCTGAAATGTCTGAATTAATCAATGATCAAAAACAGGCAGTGAAACTTTATACTGGCTTTATAAAACGTTTTCCTTTTCCACTACAACGGTCTGTTGAAGCGTATCAACGGATAGTTAAAATATATGAGCGTATGGGTGAACCTCTGCTGGCGACTCAGTGGCGGGTGCAACTGGTTAATGCGGATGCAAATGGAGGCACGTACCGTACTAATAGAACACGTTATCTGGCGGCAAAGTCACGCTTAGTATTGGCCAGACCTTTAGTGGAAAGTTATCGTAAGGCAGATTTATCTGTGCCATTAAATGAAAGCTTTAACGTTAAGTCCAGGTTATTGAACGAAGCATTAAAGGCTTATCGGATTGTCGCGTCGTATAAAGTCCCGCAAGTTTTAACGTTTGCAAGATATCAAATTGCAGAACTGAATTTGAATATGAATCAGGCGATAATACATTCTGAAAGGCCTGAGAACCTTAATCAGTTCGAGTTAAAACAGTATGATGAACTATTGCATCAGAAAGCGTTAACGTTTAAACACAATGCGATTAAGGTTTATCAGTTAAACGTGGCACGACAAATTGATGGCCTGAATGATGGCTGGATTCGTAAAAGTTTTGATCAGCTGAAGGAGTTATTGCCAGAGCAGTATGGGAATAAAAGTTTTGCTGATGGGATTTAGTGTTTCTTAGGTAATTGTATTTAGCAAATGCATCCTCTCTGCCAAATAAAAAAGGCCCGCCAATTTGGCGGGCCTTTTTTATTTGGCAGAGAGGATGGGATTCGAACCCACGATACCGTGAGGTATACACGCTTTCCAGGCGAGCTCTTTCAACCACTCAGACACCTCTCTAGAAACTGCATATAACACTGCTATTTGTTGGTGTTTTAACGGTCTGAAACACCAGAGCTCGCAGCAAGCTCTTTATTCGGCACGTCCTGTGCCTCACCCCTACGGGGTCATAATCAGAGAAGCATTGATTATGTTCAAAATCGCTCCGGGCGATTTTAGTCAACCACTCAGACGCCTCTCTGCAAAGGTGCGCTAGACTAGCCCAGACCGGCCTACAGGTCAATCTCTTTGGCATGACAATAGATGAAATTTGAATTTTATGGTCTATATATTAATGAGGGCTTACCACATACCGCTAATCGTACGAAGTAGATGCTGAATGAAAGTTTTACTGGTTGATGACACGAGAACAGAACGTTTAATCATTTCTTCTTTTTTGGAAAAGATGGGTCATACGGTTGTAACGGCGGAAAATGGCAAGCTGGCAGTTCAGCTATATCATGACGAAAAGCCTGATCTGGTGCTACTGGACGTGATAATGCCAGAAATGGATGGTCATGAAGCGGCGCGTCAAATGCGTCATGATGAAAACCACTGGGTACCGATTATTTTTTTAAGCGGTCGGGTCGATCCAGAGGATGTGTTTGCAGGTATCGAAGCCGGTGGTGATGATTATCTGGCCAAACCGATTGATTATCGGATTCTCGAAGCCAAAATGATTTCAATGCAGCGCATTGCCAAAATGCGGCGTAAGTTAATTAATGTTTCTACCGAGCTGGAAATTGTAAATGCCGAGCTTAAGACCCTTGCTAATGTGGATGGTCTAACCGGCCTTGCAAATCGGCGCTATCTTGATAAATATCTGCGGGTAGAAATTTCCAGAAGTTTACGTAATGGACATCAACTGGCGGTGGTGTTGTGTGATGTGGATTATTTTAAAAAATATAATGACACCTTTGGGCACCTAAAAGGCGATGATTGCTTGAAGCTGGTGGCGAGTACCATGAAAGGGGTATGCAAACGGGCATCTGATTTAGTGGCCCGTTATGGAGGAGAGGAATTTGCCGTGGTCTTACCCGATACTGATGTTGAAGGTGCGAGACGGCTGGCACAAGCTATGTGTCATGCGATAGCGGGGCTCAAGCTGGAGCATCCCGGATCAGAGCATGAGGTTGTCACCGTTAGCATGGGGGTTTTCTCAGAGCAGCTTGATAAGGTTCATGATGCGGCCTACCTGCTTAAGCATGCGGATGATGCACTGTATAAAGCCAAGGAGTCCGGGCGCAATAAGATTCAGGTCCACTGATATATTCTATTCGTGCTACAGGGTTTGTTTGCGCAGACTTAACTCGCTTAAAACTCAATATTCAGCTTTCAGAGACGCAATAAAACCTCATCATTTTTTCTAAATACCTGTTCAGTAATATGCAATTTTTAAAAATAACCGGTCAGCAAAAACTTAAATATTAAATTTTGGTTGTAAGCTGGGTCCAAAATCCGCATAATCCCGCCGGTAACTTGCATTGGTCCCCTCGCGACGATTAGCTGCGAACTCCGCCAGGTCCGGAAGGAAGCAACGGTAGTGGTGACATTGGGCGCCGGGGTGTGGCTGGTGTAAGTTACACTTCTTTTTAATGTCTTCTAAAGGCATATTTGTCCGCAAATGAACGCTAATTTGTGCACATAAAAAACCTCGATGTGTTGTATCTACAAGACAATACTACTTGCCTTTTTTCATTTTTATAATTTGACATCTGCAATATAAATTAAAATTTGCGTGTTTTGCGTTCATTTGCGGAAAATGCTTTTTTCCCTACTACACCATGTTAAACTGGCCATCCTTTTTATTTAAAGCAAGCGTCAATAATTCATGAGCTATCAGGTACTTGCACGCAAATGGCGGCCCAGCAACTTTACTGAAATGGTCGGTCAGGAACATATTCTGCGCGCCCTGATTAACGCCCTTGATGAAGACCGTTTACACCATGCTTATTTATTTACCGGTACTCGCGGGGTGGGCAAAACCACCATTGCGCGGATTTTTGCCAAGTCGTTAAATTGCGAAACCGGCATTACCTCAAAACCCTGTGGTGAGTGTGGCGCCTGCAAAGAAATTGCCGAAGGTCGCTTTATTGATTTGATTGAAGTTGATGCGGCATCGCGTACCAAGGTCGAAGATACCCGCGAACTGCTGGATAATGTGCAATATGCGCCAACCCACGGACGCTTTAAAGTCTATCTGATTGACGAAGTGCACATGCTTTCTGGGCACAGTTTTAATGCGCTGTTAAAAACCCTCGAAGAGCCGCCACCGCACGTCAAATTTTTACTGGCGACCACTGACCCGCAAAAGCTCCCCGTCACCATTTTATCCCGCTGTTTGCAGTTTAATTTAAAGCGCATGCCAATCCCTTTGATTGACGGGCACTTAAAGCATATTTTGCAGCAGGAATCGGTCGAATTTGACGATACGTCTATTCGGTTATTAGCACATGGTGCGGATGGATCAATGCGCGATGCGCTAAGCCTGCTCGATCAGGCGATTGCTTTTGGTGGTGGCAAACTCGAAAAAGATGAAGTACAGGCAATGCTCGGTACCGTATCCCGCGACCGGGTCATGCATATTTTAACCGCGCTGGTGGCTAACGATGCGGCACTGGTAATGCAGCATATTGCTGATTTATCAGACTTAAGTCCGGATTATGCCAGTGTGCTGGCAGAGTTGCTGGCAATGTTGCACCAGATAGCGCTGGCACAAAAAGTACCGCAAGCGGTGGATGAAAATCTGGTCGATCGGGAGGCGTTGTTGCAATTAGCCACACAGGTCAGTTCAGAGGATATTCAGCTGTTTTATCAGGTAGGGTTAATGGGGCGTCGTGACTTACCCCTGGCGCCGGACCCCCGTAGCGGCTTGGAAATGGCATTATTAAGAATGCTGGCATTTAAGCCTTCGTTGGAAGCACGAGCCAGTGCACCGGTTGCACAACCGGTCGTTACTAGTGTGCCTCCCGCGGTTGCGAAACCGGCTGCTCCCGTTGCCCCACCTGCAGCTGTTCAGGCACCCGTCCAGACTTCACCACCCGTATCACAACCTGTATCACAAAAGGGAGCTGTAGCCGAAGCACCACAGACGGCAGTAGCCGTACCAGCCGAACCCGTTAAAGTGCTGCAGTTTGATGGTAACTGGGCGGGTTTGATTGAGTCACTTAATCTGCGTGGCATGGTAAAGCAACTGGCGGTAAACTGTACTCTGCAGGAAAAAACCAGCACGGAAGTGAAGCTGACATTAAACAAACACAATCAACAGTTACTCAATCCGATGATGCAGAAAAAGCTTGAAGAGGCGCTTTGCAGCTGTTTGCAGCAGAAATTAAAACTGCATATCGAGCTGGGTGAGCAACAGGTAGAATCACCCGCTGAAACCACTGCTCGCAATCAGGTTGAACGCCAGCAGTCCGCGGAGGATGTCATTCATCAGGACCCGATGGTGCAGGCACTGAAAGAAAACTTTAACGCCGAGGTGGTTCCCAACTCGGTAAAACCTATTAACGAATAGTTCGTTTAATAATTAATATAGAAAGAGAGAAAAAAATGAAAGGTGGCATAGGCAACATGATGAAGCAGGCGCAGAAGATGCAGGCTGACATGCAAAAAGCGCAGGAAGAAATCGCCAATATGGAAGTGCAGGGCGAGTCCGGTGGTGGCATGGTTAAAGTGACGATGAATGGTCGCCACGAAGTGCGCCGGGTTGAGCTGGATGACAGTTTAATGGACGATGATAAAGACATGATTGAAGACTTGCTGGCGGCAGCAGTGAATGATGCGGTGCGTAAAATTGAGACCACATCATCTGAGCGTATGTCCGGGGTGACCTCTGGAATGAATTTGCCAGGCGGAATGAAGTTTCCGTTTTAATTTTTTAGCCCCCCTCTTAGTAAAAGAGGGGTTGGGGGAGATTTAAGGTGTTAAGTTTTTAAATTCCCCTCATTCCCCCTTTTTCAAAGGGGGGCTAGAACTAAAAATATTTAATTTTATATTCATGAGCCAATCCCCCTTACTTTTACAACTCATCGAAGCCCTGCGCTGCCTGCCCGGTGTCGGCCCGAAATCCGCCCAGCGGATGGCATTTCATCTGCTGGAGCGCGATCGTAAAGGCGCATCGATTTTATCCGATTCATTGCAACAGGCAGTCGATCACATCGGTCACTGCTCCCAGTGCCGTACTCTTTCCGAAGCTGAAATTTGCGGTTATTGCGCCGATACTCGTCGTAATGATGAGCTACTGTGTGTTGTTGAAACGCCCTCTGATGTGCTCGCCATTAATCAGGCGGCGGACTTTAATGGTAAGTATTTTGTGCTGATGGGGCATCTGTCTCCACTCGATGGCATTGGTCCGGCGGAGCTGGGTTTAGGGTTGCTTGAAGAGCGCTTTAAACTTGGTGGTATTAAAGAATTGATTCTGGCTACCAACCCGACAGTAGAGGGTGAGACCACCGCTCACTATATTTCTGAAATGGCAGCAGAGTATCAGATTGAGTCAACACGTCTGGCACACGGCATTCCATTGGGTGGCGAGCTGGAATATATAGATGGAGGCACGCTGGCACATGCGTTTAATGGGCGGCTAAAGCTGCTCTGAGTCGACGCTGCTTCAGCGGTTAACGGTATTTTCACTGCAATGGCGGCAGATTTTTTCCGACTTGTGGTCAATAGTTGCCACTCAGGCTTGCTATACTTTGTGAACACTCAAATGAAGACCCGTAAATGGAAATTGCACTCTCCGGATTAAATCAGCAGTTTGGTTCGTCTGTATCGTTCGATAATACAAGTCAGCGCCAGCAGCAAAATACGCAGCAACAGGCTTCCGCGGGAAATGATCGTGCGCAGCAAAATCGTAATCTGGAAAATACATCTTCACAAAATCAAAGTCGTGCTGAAACAACGCAGCGTACTCCGGCATCAACTGAAAATTCACGAATTATTAACGGTGAAGTACTTTCATCTGAAACCCAACGGGTAAGCAGTCGCGAGGCGGGTGCCAGTCTTTTAACCCGCTCGGATAATCAGCAACCTTCCGGTCAAGCGGATAATCGACGAATTAGTGCCCAGCAGGCGATTCAAAATTTTCAGGAAAATGAAAACCTGGTTCCCACCGGTAATCAACAGCGCCAGGTTTCTGGTATCATCGATACATTCGTATAAATAAAAACTACAGGAAGATAAATGAGCGATTGCATTTTTTGCAAAATCGTCAACGGTGACATTCCCGCGGATATTCTGTATCAGGATGAAGATGTGCTGGCATTCAGAGATTTAAGCCCGCAGGCACCGGTACATTTTTTGGTCATACCGAAAAAGCATATTGCTACGATCAATGATATTCAGCCGGATGATGCGGCGCTAACGGGGCAGCTGTTTCTGACGGCCAAAATGTTAGCAAAGCAGGAAGGTATGGATGAGTCGGGTTATCGTTGCGTAATGAACTGTAATGATGATGGCGGGCAAACAGTGCACCATATTCATTTGCATGTAATGGGTAAGCGGCAAATGAGCTGGCCGCCGGGCTAGTGGGTATGTTTTGTATATTTGTGGTTATGTTCGGGGTCGGAGTCAAATTTAATTAAACATTCTGTCAGCCGGAATATCATGTAAGTATTAAATTTGACTCCGACCCCTGATAATCGACTCCGACCCCTGATAGTCCGACCCTTGATGCCTGGTTTTGCAGCCCTCGTAGAAAAAGAGGGGCTGGGGGATATTTAAACGTTTAATTTTCCCTAAACTGCCTTTTCATAGAGGGAGGTTTCACTTGCATTCTGCCCAGCAATCAGTAATATTCACGCCTCTTCAAAGTACGACTCTACAGGCGCGTAGCTCAGTTGGTTAGAGCACCACCTTGACATGGTG
>CAZHEA010000056.1:0-20950 GCA_964531165.1 uncultured Thiotrichaceae bacterium | reverse complement strand
GCTGTTAAAAAGCCACCAACCAAAAGTGAAATTCTGAATCACATTTCTGCTGAAACAGAACTCAGCCGTAAGGAAGTCACTGCGGTACTGGATAGCCTGACAGGTTTGATCGAAAAAAATATCAAACCTCGTGGCCCCGGCTTTTTTAACCTGCCTGGTCTGTTAAAAATCAAAGTGATCAAAAAGCCGGCAACCAAAGCACGTAAGGGCACTAACCCTTTCACCGGCGAAGAAATGATGTTCAAAGCAAAGCCTGCACGTAAAGTGGTTAAAGTTCTACCACTTAAGGGCTTAAAAGACATGGTTTAACCCGCCTGTTTGAGCTTTTGTAAAACGGGGCTATGCGGCATTTCTCTGCCACATAGCCCCGTTTTGCTTTAGCGTCTGCGGATGAATAATAAAAAAACACAAATTCCTGATAACATAGACTGACTTTTACTGTCTATACACAGACTAAACGGGACGGCTGACTCTAAATTTTCTGATAATGCACTATATATGAACACACTGGCAAACAAGTTACCTAAATCGCTAAATCTGGATTCCGCTGCTCTCAGCCGGCTAAATCAGATATTGCCGCGGTTTATTAATTTGATTTTGATTATTGCCTGTAGCTATACCCTGTCTCAGCTAACCTGGTCATTGGTGCCTGATGAAAAACAGTCATCAGCACCGGCAAGCTTCAAGTCAAATAATCAGGCCAAAAAAGCCACCAACAACTACCGTGCAATTGCTGATGCCCATTTATTCGGCAACTTTCAGCAATCAACACAGGTTGTGGCCAAAACCGATGCCCCTGAAACCCGCTTAAATCTTGTGCTCAAAGGTGTGCTCGCGACCAATCCGATGGAATATGGTAGCGCCATCATTGCATTAGGTAAAAACGGCAAAGAAGACACTTATGCACCGGGTGACAAAATATCCAGTGCAACCGTTAAAGAGATATACGCCGACCGGGTTATTCTGGAGCGCAGTGGTAAACTTGAAACACTGCGCATGCCTAAGGATAAAAGTGCTGCCCTGATCAGAACAGCCGCACCCGTATCGAAACAGGTGATGGCTTCCGGCCCGGGCGCGGTACTATCTAACATCCGCAAACAGATTATTAAAAACCCAACATCATTCGGCAAATTTGCAATCCCGATACCGGTCAAAGAAAATGGCGTTGTAAAAGGCTACCGATTACAACCTCAGGGAGACCGCTCGTTATTTGATGCCGTGGGTTTAAACCCGAGCGATGTAATTGTTGCCGTCAATGGCATCGGGCTAAACAACCCGGCAAACGGGTTAAAAGCGTTACGAGCATTACAGCGGGCAAAGTCGGTGAAATTAACCGTATTACGTAATGGAGCAGAAATCCCATTACAATTTGATCTACCTTAACAGAGACCATTATTTTGAAATTTCAGGGTTCGAAAAATACACCGTTACAGACAGGAACATCTGTGCTCATGCGATTACTACTTATCTGTAGCTTATTAATCTACGGTTTACTCTTTACACAAAGCACGTTTGCCGCGGGCAACCAGATTACGCTAAATTTAAAGCAGGCGGATATTCGCGCATTAATCAGTACCGTATCTAAATTCACCGGCAAAAATTTTGTTGTCGATCCACGGGTTAAAGCTAAAGTCACCGTAGTTTCCTCAAACACCATGTCGGAAAGTGAAGTCTACGAGGTGTTTTTATCTGTATTACAGGTACATGGTTATGCTGCGGTGCCGGTTGGCAGTATTATTAAGATTGTTCCTGAGGTAAATGCCAAACAGGGGCCACTGCCGGTGGTTCGCGGCTCAAAAAATTACGGTGATGAACTGATTACCAAGGTCATTACTCTGGATCACGTACCCGCCGCGCAGCTTGTGCCGATCTTACGACCACTGGTTCCACAGCAGGGTCACCTGGCAGCTTACAACCCGACCAACACCTTAATCGTGACCGATCATGCGGCCAATATAAAACGTCTGGTACAGATTATTCGCCACATTGACCGTCCGGAAAGTGATGAACTGGAAATCATTCCACTAAAGCATGCATCCGCATCCGAACTGGTACGCATACTTAATTCACTGCAGGCCGGCGGTGGTGCCGGTGCAAAAGCATCCAAGAAAAAAATCACCCTCGCATCTGATGACCGTACCAACAGTATTTTAATGAGCGGCGAACGTGCCAGCCGTTTAAAAATCCGTGCCACCATTGCGCATTTGGATACACCACTGGAAAATGCCACGGGTAACACCCATGTCATTTATCTAAAATATGCAAAAGCCAAAGATCTGGTTAGTATTCTTACCGGGGTAGAAAAGAATCAGGGCAAAACGAAAAAGAAGATTGGTAAAGCTAAATCGCTATCCAGAAAAAGCATCGCTAATATACAGGCTGATGAATCGACTAATGCTTTAATTATCACTGCCGGCCCGGATGTAGTTCGCAGAATGAAGTCAATTATTCGTCAGTTGGATATTCGCCGTGCTCAGGTATTAGTTGAATCTATTATTGCAGAAATATCTAACAGTACCGGTAAAGAATTTTCATCTCAATTCGCCATCGGCCCCGCAGAAGACAGTACCAGTTCGACAACGCCTATTGGCGTCGGTAACTTTGGCGATGCAGCTGGCATTCTCGGTTTATTAAGTGGTGACGTCTCGACGATTGGTAGCGCAATTAGTACCGGCATTAACATTGGCGGTGGCGGTGGTAATGGCAACACCCGTTTTGCCTTTTTGCTCAAGGCACTATCATCTGATGCGGCCACCAATATTTTATCAACACCCAGTATTGTGACCCTTGATAACCAGGAAGCCACCATAGTCATCGCCCAAAATGTACCGTTTCTTACCGGTTCATTTACCACATCAGGCACTGGTGCATCCAACCCCTTCCAGACAATCGAACGTCAGGATGTGGGGATCACACTAAAAGTTACCCCTCAAATTAATGATGGCGATACAATAAAGCTGGAAATAGACCAGGAAGTTTCCAACGTAGCCGCTGCTGCCGCGGCAAATGGCGGACTGGTCACCAATAAACGTCAGATAACCACATCGGTTCTAGTTGAAGATGGTGAAATTTTAGTCCTCGGTGGTTTAATCGATGACAAATTACGCGACAATGTTTCCAAGGTTCCGCTATTGGGTGACATTCCTTTATTAGGCTGGTTATTCCGCTCTCACAGCACCTCCAAAGAAAAACAGAACTTAATGGTATTTATGCGCCCCAGTATTCTACGCGACGCAGGTGCAGCGGCTTACCATACTAATCGTAAATATAATTATTTACGCGCCCAGCAAATCGATGCTGGCATAAACGGTTTTGGACTGTTAAAAGATGAAAGTAATCCACTACTACCCCCTTTACAAAATTTAGTGGTGCCGGAAGATGCATCAGCTGACAAACTTGAGTCTCCTCTCAATAAAGAAGAGGCCATTAAAAAAGCTGAAGACGCCAATCTTGATGGCGACGATTTTGAATAATTCGGCAATTGAAATTAAAGCTGAAAACACAACGCAGACAGCAGAATTAGATCAGGCGGCGCCCATCAATGCCCAAAGCATTTCCTATGCTTTTGCCAAACGCCATGGCGTAATACTCGGTAAAATCGATGAAGATGAAGCCGAAATATTCTATCGCGGAAAGTTAAACCCGCAGGCAATTTCTGAAGTTCGACGCATTGTCGGTAGAGCACTTCAGCTAGCCACTATTTCAGACGAGGATTTTGATGCGAAATTAGCCCTAGCCTACGAGCAAAACTCAGATCAGGCTATGGCAGTAATGGAAGGCGTCAGCGATGAGCTCGACCTCGATCAGTTAGCGGAAACCATCGAGCCGGAGGATTTGCTCGAAGCCGAAGACGATGCGCCGATTATTAAATTAATTAACGCGGTATTAACCGAAGCCATCAAAATAAGTGCTTCGGATATTCATATTGAAGCCTTTGAAAACCGCATGCGTATTCGGTTTCGTGTTGATGGTGTATTGCGGGAAATATTACAGCCGCCCAAAAACATCGCGCCGTTAGTTATATCGCGGATTAAGGTTATGTCAAAACTTGATATCGCCGAAAAACGAATTCCACAGGATGGCCGTATCTCTTTAAAGGTCGCCGGGCGTTCAGTAGACGTGCGTGTATCGACGCTACCCTCCGGGCACGGTGAGCGCATCGTAATGCGTTTATTAGATAAACAGGCGGGGCGATTAGATGTACAGCATCTGGGTATGTCTAAAGACGATAGTGAACGCCTCAATGATTTACTGCATTACCCGCACGGCATTATTCTGGTGACCGGCCCCACCGGATCGGGTAAAACCACTACACTTTATGCGGGGCTCACCCGCCTCAACGATAAAAGCCGTAATATTCTAACCGTTGAAGATCCGATAGAATATTACCTCGATGGCATCGGCCAGACTCAGGTAAATAATAAAGTTGAAATGACCTTTGCTAAAGGCTTGCGGGCCATTCTACGACAGGATCCGGACGTCGTCATGATCGGTGAAATTCGCGATCTGGAAACCGCCTCAATTGCAGTACAGGCCAGCTTAACCGGTCACCTGGTTTTATCTACACTGCACACTAATACCGCCATTGGCGCGGTTACCCGTTTACGCGACATGGGCGTAGAACCCTTTTTACTAGCCTCCAGCCTGATTGGTGTATTAGCCCAACGCCTGGTTCGCCAGCTCTGCCCCCATTGCCATGAAGGACACACCGCGACTAACAGTGAGTGTGAATGGCTGGGTGTAGAACCATCTGCAGCGCCACAAATTTATACACCCAAAGGCTGTGATCAATGCAATCATCTGGGCTTTAGCGGGCGTACCGGTGTCTACGAATTAATTCCCATCGATGACAAACTGCAGCAAATGATACATGATGGTGAAGCCGAGCAAACCATGGAAAAATACGCCAGAACCTTTTGCAGCAGTTTACGTACTGATGGTAAACGCCTGGTATTACAGGGCACCACCTCACTGGAAGAAGTTCTGCGGGTTTCCCGTGAAGACTAGCCGAATAAATTTATTTCAGGAAAATATTAATTAACCGTTTAACGATCGAGTTAGTTTAAAAAATAAAAATGGCAGCATTCGAATACATTGCACTCGACGCAAAAGGTCGCGAAAAAAAAGGCATTATTGAAGGCGACACCCAACGTCAGGTCCGCCAGATGTTGCGCGACCAGGGCATGATGCCCTTACAGATTGACACCGCTGCCAATCAGGAAAAAAAACAAAAAGACAATCAACCGACACAGGTATCACGGCGCAGTATCAGTACAACCGATCTGGCACTGTTCACTCGCCAGTTAGCCACATTAGTGCGTGCCGCTATTCCTTTAGATGAAGCCCTCTCTGCCGTTGGCAAGCAAACCGAAAAACCCCGCATTCAGGGAATGGTATTTGCACTGCGCGCAAAAATTTTAGAGGGCCACACACTAGCCGCTGGCCTCGCGGATTTTCCAAAGATATTTCCCACTTTGTTTCGTGCCACGGTTGCCGCCGGTGAATCGTCCGGGCATTTAGATGTGGTGCTTGACCGGCTCGCTGATTACACCGAAAGCCGCCAGCAAATGGCGTCAAAAGTCACACAGGCCACCATCTATCCTGCCATCTTAACCATTATGGCCTTTCTGGTTGTCACCGGTTTATTAATGTTCGTAGTACCGCAAATTGTTGAAGTATTTGACTCCTCCGGGCAGGAACTACCCGGTATAACCCAGGCGATGATCTGGATTAGTGAGTTTTTACAAGCCTGGTGGCTGCTGTTAATTGTGATCGCAATTGGCATATATTTTGGCATTCAGAAATTTTTATCGATTCCCTATAATCGCCGCCGTTACCATTTAACATTATTGAAAATACCGGTATTGGGCAAGCTGGTAAGAGGTTTAAATACCGCACGGTTTTCACGCACACTTAGCATTCTATCGTCCAGTGGTGTGCCGGTGCTGGATGCACTTAAGCTCGCCGCACCGGTTGTCGAAAATCTGCCGATGCAGGATGCGGTTATTGACGCGGCGGAAAAAGTTCGCGAAGGTTCGAGTATTTATGCGGCACTGGATCGCAGCAAACTGTTTCCACCAATGACATTACATTTAATTTCCAGCGGTGAAAAATCTGGTAATTTAGAAGGCATGTTAGATAAGGCAGCCGAACAACAGGAACGTGAGCTAGAATTATTAATTGCCACTTTTATGGGCCTGTTTGAACCCCTTATAATCGTTGCCATGGGCGGCATTGTTTTAGTTATTGTATTATCGATACTCTTACCCATAATAAATATGAATGATTTAATGCAGTAAGTGTAACCACAAAATAGCGCTTTAATTTTCATTTGTAGTGCGATTAAAACCAGCACCTTAAATACCATAGCGCGACTCAATTGCTAACCAAAAAATACATTAAAAATAGTATGTGCCTTCATCAACTTCTCAGATCTTAATTCGACCGCTCAATAAAAACAAAGCACCGGCAATTGCTCCATAAAGATGCGCATTAATCGCCACCCGCCCGCCGGTCATCGACTCGGAGCCGGGTAATGCACCGTACATTTGTTCATAGATTAATTTACCCACAATCATCACCAGTAACACTACGCCGCTTATTCTATAACGACGCATCTCCCAGCGCCCGCCAATAATAAACAAGCCGTGCAGTACGCCAGACAACCCTACATAGCGATCAAACTGCTGATCGAGCATCATCCCTGCACTACAGAATAACGTAATAAATATTAGTGCCAGCAGCCAATACAGAATTGATTTATAGGCGCCAAAGAAAAATGCCACCATACTTAAACCCGCCATATTCAGCAAAAAATGATTCCAGTTTAAGTGGGTGAAATGCCCGCTGATTAATCGCCATAATTGCCACTGTTCTATTAATTGCCGATCAAATCGAAGCATTTGCGCCAGTGCCAGCAATTGAATTAAAAAACAGATTAAAAATAGAACTAACCATAGTTTATAACTTCCAAGTTTGGTTAAAATACTCATCAATAAATTTTCTATACCTTTTTTAAGGATAATAATTGTGTCATATCCGGTTTATCCGGCTTCTGGTATGATACCGGCTGAAAGTTTAACTTTTTATTAACGATGGAGCCATCTGTGAAAACACCTAATATTAAACAACAGGGATTTACCTTAATCGAGATTATCGTTGTTGTCGTTATTATCGGCATTCTAGCCACTTTTGTTGCACCTAAATTTCTCGGCAAAACCGATGATGCCCGAATCGTAAAAGCCAAAAGTGACATACAGGCACTGGAAAGCGCATTAGACATTTACAAGCTGGATAACTATGCATACCCCACTACCGATCAGGGTCTGGATGCTCTGGTTACGCAGCCCTCCGGCGACCCAGCACCGGCTAACTGGCAACAGGGAGGCTATGTCAAAAAACTACGTAAAGACCCCTGGCAGCGGGATTATCTCTATCTGAATCCGGGTGAACACGGTGAAGTTGATATTTATTCACTGGGCGCAGATGGTGTTGACGGGGGCGAAGGCGCGAACTCAGATATTGGCAACTGGGAATAAGCCATCATCATACTTCTGTATGCATCCTTCAGTCTCACAATTTAAATATTCAATTAGCCGCGGCTTTACGTTAATTGAGCTGCTGGTGGTAGTGGTTATCATCAGCATTTCAGTTGGCTATGTGGTGGTCAATATTTCGACCGGCACCGAAGAGGAATTACTGGAAGAAGAAATTATTCGCCTGCAACAAATTTTACGCTTCGCCCATGAACAATCTGTAATTCGCGCGGAAGAGTATGGCGTCCGATTTTATGAAACCGGCTACCGTTTTATGGTATTTGACGAGCTCAACAATAGCTGGATCGACATCGAAAAAGACCGTCTTCTACGCAGCCGCACATTACCGGAAAAAATTGAACTGGATTTATATATCGAGCAGACGCCGGTCACTTTACTCGAGTCACGTAAAAATGACCCGCAGACCAAAAATGAAAATCTCGCCAGCGCCGCATCCAATATAAAAGAGGCTAACCAGCCGGTGGTAGACCCGATACTACCCAATGTTTACCTCCTATCGAGCTCTGAACTGACCCCGCCTTTTGAAGTTCGCCTGCGTATACCGGGCAACAACAATGAACAATCCCTTGAGGGTTTACCGCAGGGCGAATATAAACGGCTTAGCGAAGATGAATAGATTCACTTACCGTCAGCACCGCCACAAAGGCTTCACTCTGATAGAGGTCATGGTTGCACTGGCCATTATCGCCATTGCACTCGCTTCGTTAATTAGAGCCTCCGGCAGCCACACCCGCTCCGCCGGTTATCTTAAAAGCAAAACGCTGGCTCACTATGTTGCCATGAATGAAATTACCACCTTGCAGGTCCGCAAGGCCTGGCCCGACATTGGCGACAGCAAAAAATCCACTGAGATGGCAGGGGTTGAATGGTACTGGACCCGCAGCGTTGAAAAGGTCGGTGATGACAATGATTATATCCGCGCCTTAAAATTCACCGTTTATGCGGACGAAGACCGCCGCCGCAATCTAGCTCAGGTAGAAGCCTACCTCGCCAACCCGGCTAATAACCTGCCACAAACTAACAATTAATCATGTGCTACAAAACCTCACATCACCAATCTGGTTTTACCCTGCTTGAAGTCATTATCGCCATGTCGATTTTTGCGATTATTTCTATCATGGCCTACTCCGGTCTACACTCCGTAATCAATTCAAAAGAACATACTGAAAAAGCGCTCGAACGCCTGCAGGCTCTGCAACTCACCATGCTAACCCTGACCGGTGACTTTCAACAACTGAGCAGCCGCACGGGTCATGACGCACTAAGAGGTAAGCTGTTAAATCTGACAACGCTGGATAGCGATTACATCACCGCATTTACCCGTAGCGGCTGGAGGAATCCGGCAAAACAGGCTCGCAGTACATTACAACGTGTCGCTTACAAAATGGACGAAGATAAGCTGATTCGTATTTACTGGACCCATGTTGACCGCGCTAACGACGATCAATTTGTCGAGCGAGTGTTAATTGATAATATAGAGTCTATAGACATCCGTTATCTCGATGACAAAAACAGATGGCAAAGTGACTGGCCGAGTGCAGAGAGTCTGGCCTCAGGCCCTGCTAATGGCCAGGCTACTGGCACCACAGCAACAACGCTGAGTAATATACCGATTGCCGTAGAAATCACACTCAAAATGTACGACTGGGGTGAGATCAAACGCATGGTAAAAGTAGCACGCTAATGCCTTATACACACAAACAGACCGGCGTAGCACTGATTACTGCCTTACTCGTTGTCTCACTTGCAACGATACTGGCGGTGTCGCTGGTTAAGCACCTAAACTACGATATTCGGCGCACCGAAAATATTTTACGTCTCGATCAGGCTCAACTATTTAATAAAAACTCGGTCGAATTCGGTATCGTACTAATCAGTCGTGACTGGGAGTTAAACAATAAATTCGACAGCAATCTCGATATCCAGACATTTAATGATTACGCCATTGCCATTGCTCTTGAAGGCCCGCCGGTTTCTCTAGAACTGATTGATTTACAAAGCTGTTTTAATTTAAATAATCTGTCAAAATCCAGTCAACAGTTTGCCGCGGCCCGCACACAATATCGTACTTTGCTGGGTAATTTAAATATCGATCCAGCGCTGCACAACCTGTTAATCGATAGCTTGATAGACTGGATTGATGCAGACAGCATTACCGAACCACAGGGTGCAGAGTTTGATTATTACATTGGTCTCGAACGACCGTATCAAAATGCCAACACCTTAATGGTCAGCCCGAGTGAGCTACGACTGGTTAAGGGCTATACCGATAAAGTAATAAAACAGCTGGCCGATTATGTCTGCGTTTTACCTGAGGCCGATACCGGTATCAATATTAACATTGCCGACAGCATAATGTTAGAATCCATTAGAGGCCTTAATGGCCATGGCGATCAGATTGTGCAGGACAGAGATGGCAATACTCAAACTGACAGTACTGATGCTGATGACATAGCAGCAGGCAGCACTGATAATGCAGCTGAAAGTAATGCACAACCGTTTGAAAAGATGGATGAATTCAGCAAATATGTCACCGGCACTTTAAAGGTAAAAACGAAGGATTTTGAAATCAAGGGTCTACAGGAATATTCAGAATATTTTTTAATCGTGTCGCGCACAAAACTTGGCACTGGAAGTGTAAAATTGTATAGCATAATTTATCGGGACCAAACGGATGGTAAAACCAGACTCATTAAACAAACCAGTGGAGCATTATGATGAGTGAATTTTTAATCATTCATTATATGCCGGGGCACTTTAAACCCGGACAGTTGAAAGCACAGACTGACCAGGCAAACCCGTTTGATTTCGATCAGTCTGATTCTGCAGAATCGTCAGTGCAAACCCACGACGTCGATCATCAGCAACACTTTCAATACTGGGCTATCGGTGCGGATAATCACCCGTCTATTACACTCGGTCACGGTAGCCTCGAAGAACTCGCTCCAATTGCCCGTGGCAAAAAAGTCAGCGTATTAATTGATGCTCACTACACCACCGTAGAGTCAGTAAATATTCCCAGTAAGAATCGCAACAAACAATTACTTGCTGTGCCATTTGCGATGGAAGACTTTCTGGCGGAGGATATTGAAGATACACATTTTGCACTGGGAAAAACCACTTCCGAAGCAGCCGATAACAATATACAGGTTATTGCAATTAAGCGTAGCCTGCTTGAACAAACCATTGATTTTTTCGCCCGGCAACAGATAACACTTGAAGTCGTTACCGCCGACAGTGTGGCTCTGCCAACTGTCGACAACCAGTGGAGTATTCTACTGGATGATGACAGCGCATTAATTAAAACCGGCAGTGTACAGGCACACAGTTGTGACCGGGGAAACTTTCAGCTCATCATTCAAACACTGCTGCAGGACAAAAAGCACAACGAGGAAACGCTTCCCCAAGCCATAACCTATTTCTACAAGGCCGATGATGAGGACGCCCAACATCTTCTCGATGACATTGCTGATGAATTTGAAATAGAGATTAATTCACAGTGCTATAAAAACCATGCCCTGGAAATTTTTGTTCAAAACCTCAATGAAGTGTCATCTTTAAACTTACTACAGGGTGAATTTAAACCCGTTCGTAAAAGCAATTTATGGCTACAACCCTGGAAGTCTGTTGCCGCTGTCGCCACATTCTGGCTGGTACTCCAACTCGGCTATTCAGCGATGCTGACATCTCAGCTGGAAATAAAAAATCACGAATTAACCCGTCAAATTGAATCTGAATTTAAGCGCACCATCCCCGATGCAAAGAAAATGACCAATATGCAAAAACGTATTGAACGTCGCTTGAACGATTTGAAATCCGGTGGTAGCAGTAGCGCTAACAATAGCTTTTTACATATTCTGTCTAAGGTCTCTCCTGTTTTAGCTAAAAACGATAAAATTGAGATTCAGGCCGCAGTTTATAGAAACAACTATATAGATGTAGATTTGACAGCAAAATCTTTACAGGATATCGAAACAGTTAAAAATAAGCTCTCCACCATTCCCGGCATAAAAACTGTGCTTTCTACAACAGTGGAAAAATCCAAAGTTAAAGGTCGCTTACGACTAGAGGCAAAAGGATGAAAGCATTAAATGATCTACTAGCACCTGCAACTCTGTGGTTAAACAGCCTTGAGAAAAGAGAGCGTCAAATTGTTATTGCCGGCGCAATCAGTCTGATTATCATGCTATTTTATTTAATTATCTGGGATCCTATAATGTCCCGCCATGAGCAGCAACAATTACATAACACATCACAACGACAGTTATATAGCTGGATGAAAAATGCCAACGCAGAAATTCGCAGCTTGAAGTCTTCTGGTGGTAGTAATGTTGCGCGTTATCGAAACCAGTCTATTTCCAGCCTGGCTGACCGCAGTGCCACCACCTCCGGCGTAAAACAGTTTATTGAAAAAATCGATCAGAGCAAAAAAGGCGTAAAAGTCCGGTTTAAAAATGCAAATTTCGATCGTATCGTTATTTGGCTAACCGACCTGCAAAACAAATATGGCATTAGTGCAACAAAAGTAAAAATAGAAAGAACTGACACCAAAGGCTCAGTCGACGCACAAATTACGCTTGAAAGAAACACATAACGAAATAAACGCACAGATTGCATTTACTGCCCTCACATTCAAGAAAGCCTACAGACATGAAAAAACGTTATTACATTTTGACCGGCATCTTATCCTATCTGTTTTTTACTTTAGGTAACGTACCCGCTGCTAAGGTTATTTCGCTGGCACAAAAAAACATTCAACTACCGGCAAAATTATATGGTGTACAGGGAAGCATCTGGAACGGCAGTGCAGATAAAGTCATTGTGCCGGGGCAACCCCCTATTGAGAACATTCAATGGGATATTAATCCGGCCATGTTACTGCTGGCTCACATTAGCGGAAAAGTAAAGGCCAGCATTAAAAACCAGAATGTGATTGGCGACATCAGCCTGTCCGCCGGTGGCACACTTAGCGCATCCAATGTGCGCGCACGAATAGAAGCCCCGGTCATGCAGGAGCTGATTAAGATGCCGCTAGGTGAACTTGGCGGTGTTTTTAATCTTAACATTGAGTCCATAGAAACCACAGCGGAAGGCATGCCGGATATTAGCGCCAATATTAAATGGAAAAATGCGAAGCTAACACTACTTGATACGGTTGACCTGGGATTTATTAACCTTACACTCAAAACCAACGATGACAATCAGTTAGTCGCCAACATAACTAACACCAAAGGCCAGCTACTATTAGACGGTAAGGCCAATATAGACAGCACAAAAGCTTATGATGTGAACTTGCGTATCACCCCCGAAAGCAGTGCCGACAACAACATTCGACAAAGTCTGAACATGTTTGCAAAACGTCAGAGTGATGGCAGCTACTTATTAAAACGCAAAGGCAATCTAAATCAACTGGGTTTATAATTTTTATGTCTGTATCTATTCCCGTTAAACCGGCTATTAAAATCACTTCTGAAAACAAATGCAGCTTTTGCACCGCTTCGATCTGCTGCACCTACATTACACAACACCTTGATACACCCCGTGCAAAAACTGATTTTGAACATTTGCTATGGCAAATTTCCCACGAAAATATTCGCATTTATAAAGATGAGGATGGCTGGACACTATTGATCGAAACTAAATGCCTGCACTTACAAATTGATGGTGGCTGTGGTATTTACGAAAATCGTCCCACTATCTGTCGTGATCATACGAATGATTATTGCGAATATGATGCTCCATCGGAAGATGGTTTTGAATTATATTTTGCAGACTATGCTGCGCTGAGAACTTATTGTAAAAAGCGTTTTAAAAAATGGGATAAGTAAGACGCATCCTTACCCTGCTCAAAATATAAAAGAAAACAACACAAATATATATTTTGTGTGCCAGTGACACACTTCGCTATATGATAAAAGAGTAGCCCAAACCTAAAACCGCGCAGACCCCAATCACTGTAACAATTCCCATTTTAAATCGAAACAGTGCAACAAATGCCAGCGCACCAATCACTGCCGAAAACCATTCAAAATCACCGTCAAATCCCTGTGGCCACAAAACATGATAAGCAAAGAAGAATGCCAGATTTAAAATCACCCCCACTACCGCTGCGGTAATTCCAGTTAAAGGTGCGGTGAATTTAACATCTCCCCGTGTCGCTTCGACTAATGGGCCGCCTAGTAATATAAATAAAAACGACGGTAAAAACGTAAATAGAGTAGCAATGCTAGCTCCCGCAGCTCCGGCAATGAACTGTGACTCCGGGCCAAAAATTTCTTTTGTCCAGCCGCCCACAAAGCCCACAAATGCCACCACCATAATTAACGGACCAGGGGTAGTTTCACCCAGCGCCAGACCATCTATCATTTGACTGCCCGTGAGCCATGCATAATGCTCAACACCACCCTGATAAACATAAGGTAAAACTGCATAAGCACCACCAAAAGTGACTAACGCTGCCTTGGTAAAAAACCAGCCCATCTGTGTCAGCGTACCATCCCAGCCGTAGGACTTTGATAACCACATCATAACCACAGCCCAAATTATCAGGCCAATAACACTAAAGATAATTAATCGCGACAATTTAAATTTTGCATGCTCCGGTGATGCGGTATCGTCATCTATAATCGCCGGGCCGAAACCGGTATTACCCACACTACCATGCCCTCCTGCCACAAAATACTTCGGTTCAAAGCGTGAGCCTGTATATGCAATAATCGCTGCCATTAAAACGATATAGGGGAATGCAATATTAAAAGCAAAAATGGCAACAAATGCCAGCACCGCCATCGCCCTTAACACATTATTTTTTAATGCCCGTGAACCAATTCGATAAGCCGCAAAAACCACAATAGCAGTGACTGCCGGTTTAATGCCATACAAAATCCCTGCCACCGCCGACACATCGCCATAACTTAAATAAATCCAGGTTAAACTGATTAGGATAAACAACGACGGCAACACAAATAAAACACCTGCTGCGATACCGCCCCAAACACCGTGCATTAGCCAACCAATATAGGTTGCTAACTGCTGAGCTTCCGGCCCGGGTAAAATCATAGTGTAATTTAATGCGTGTAAAAAACGATGCTCTGAAATCCACCGCCGTTTTTCTACCAGCTCCTGATGCATCATACTTATTTGACCAGCCGGCCCACCAAAGCTAATAAAGCCCAGTTTTAACCAGTAAAGTAATGCGCTTTTGAATGTCATTGGCGGTATCTGTTGATTTTCTGTTGTCACAATTTTTCCTTGTTGTTTTATCTATGACAAAATAAATTTCTTTTTTTCAGCTGAAACGGGGCAGATAAATTCCAGTTCGATCGAGCTTAATTGCAAGTCTAAATGCGTTTTATCTGCACCATAAAGTCTATCGCCTACAATAGGGTGACCCAGACCAGAGAGATGCCTGCGTATTTGATGTTTGCGGCCAGTTTTTATTACGATTTCGATTATACTCTGGTTTTTACTATTATCTTTCAGTACTGATATTATCTCAGAAATCGCAATCCTGTCATCCAGTCGGTTTTTTACTTCATACGGCAGCTGTAAGTCCTCAACCAGGCCCTGTACTGTTGCTCTGTATTTTTTATGCACCTGACGCTGTTCAAACATCTTTGAAAAACTCGCAGCAATGCTTTTTTTATGTGCGACAACAATTAAACCATTTGCAGATTTATCCAGGCGGTGCACTAAAAATGCCTGTCTTTGCGGCTGCAAATTTTGTTCAGCCCAACGATATATCGAACAATGATCACCCCATTTTGTACCCTGCGAATACATCCCCGAAGGTTTATTCCATATGGAATATCCACCTTCATCAGTAATCAGTTCTGCTAACGGAGGTATAATGCTTTGAATGGTTTCATCGTAATAGACATGGATTAAGTCATTTTCGTTGAGATTTTTTTTTGCCCGTCGAATACGATTTATACCGTGAGCATTTTCAAGCCAGACCGCCCCATTTTGCATCAGTTTTTTTAACTGCTGTCGGCTCAGTTCAGTATTATCGTACAGACAATCTAGTATACTTTGAGGCTCTTGCAGCGTTATATGCTTTTCAAATTTTATCGGCATTAAAATTTAATTAGATTTATTCATCAGGAATATCAAAAAAACCTTCGGCTATTTTTATCGCATGCCCACCCAGCTGTATACCATCTACCTTGCCAGCCTGTTTATCAATATTTACTTCCATCACACTAATACGAGACTGCTCCTCACCCCGCTGAATCAGACATGAACGATGATAGTCATCTATGCCATAAGCTAAATACAAGCCAAATGCCGGAGCCACCGAACCAATTGGCGGATCATCATCTATCGCGATATTTTTTCCCATTAATCGTGCAGTAAAATTAATTGACTCATAAGGATGATCACCTGTAAATAACAAAACATGATTTGCCAATGATGCGACAAAAGATAATTGCCACTTATTCTCATAGAACTGCGCCTTTCGTAGCGCTGCATTATTTTTTAATGGGATCATTAAACAAGATTGCGGACAGCCACTGATCATTGGCTTATAATTTAAGTACCCCAGCAATGATTCGTCGACGCCGATAATTTGTGCCAGCTCCTGATTTGATGGCACATATTCATCATACTTTTCACTGACAGGTATATTAATCTGTACTTTTTTATTTTTATGGCTATGCACAATATCCAGTGACTGCCCTTCAAACTCCAGCCTTGCATCTGTACCCTGTACCAGGCCTGAATCTGCCATTAAATAGCTAGCCGCAACTATCGCATGACCGGCAAAATCACCACGGCCTTCAGGCGTATAAACTTCTATTCTGGCATCACACCCTGAAAGCTTAGACCTGGAAATAAATACGGTTTCACTTAAATTCAACTCTTTTGCCAGCTGTATTTTCTGATACTCGCTTATTTCATCTGCCTGACTAAAAACAGCAATTTGAGCGCCATTAAAATGCCTTTGAGTAAATGCATTCAGTAGAGTATATTTTAATTTCATTATATTTCGACAACCGGCATTGAATTACACATAATTAATCACTAAATTTAAACTGTCTGTTTTATTTTAAAGTTGGTTAAAGATATCATAACTTCGGCAAATATACATGATTACCCCAGTGTTAAATAAAGATGGTTTTACCGGTCATATATTAATAGAGCCTAATAGGCCGATAAACTGGAATGACAATTTAAAATTCATAAAATACTTTGCATTTGCCTCATTAATAATTGGCAGCACTGCGATGTATTACGGTTTTTTACTGGTAATGCCTTTCTCCGGTATAGAAGTTATTTCCGTTTCGGTTAGTCTATATCTGGTTTATAAGCACTATTCTGTTTGTCAGGTGATTTACTTCACCGCCAATCATGTTGTTATTGAGTCCGGAAAAAACAATGCGGATACAAAAATTAAATATCAGCGCCACTGGTCTAAATTTCATATCGATAACAAAACCCGTAGTAGCATACCCAGACTCTACATAACCTCTAAAGGCCACAGCACTGATATTGGCACCTTTCTGGGTTACAGTGACATGCAGATATTAATTAGCCTGCTAAAAAGAATAACCCGTGATTTTAAATCGCATTGATTTTATTAGAACCACATCAATTTGTCGTTGTTAATGTTGATTGAAATATTTCTGCAAATAATCTTCAAAACTTAAATCATCAGCCGCTTCTATTTGCTGCTGTTTTTTTATTGATTCAATCGCGGCTTCTTCAAAGAAGTTTTTCCTCTTTTCTGATAGTGCCAATTGTGTAAAATAATGATTATGTTTTTCCGACATGCGTTGTGCAAAATGATAAAAGCCTTCTTTGGTTTCTCGCATTTCATTGAGCATTCTAGCAGAAGGCGTTAAATCAGAGTCTTTTACTTTATTCATTTGCAGCCGCAATGCATCCTCATAAGGAGTACCTTCTTTATGCTGATCAAGCAGTTCACTCACCGACTGCATACCGCCAAGTATAGACTCAGCCCAGATTTTTAGTTTTATTTTACTGGCATTATTAATTAATTCTAATTGCGGATCCCGCCCCTGGTGTGCCACTAAAATTTCATTTTTATCAATTTCCTGCCTTTCACTAAAGCAAATTTGTTCACTTTCTGCTAACAGACAAAATAACATGAATATTTCAATAAAACGTAGCTGTGTTTCATTAATGCCTAATGGATCAAATGCATTTACGTCTAATGAGCGTAATTCCACATATCTAACACCGCGTCTTTTTAACGCAATGATGGGTTTTTCCATCCCCTGTATTATTTGTTTTGGCCTGACTGTACTGTAATATTCATTCTCAATTTGCAATAAATTTGCATTCAACTGTTGATAAACACCATCAACTTTAATGCCAATTTTTTCATATTCGGGAAATGGTGTTTCGATAGCACGCTGTAATGTTTGAACATAAGAATCTAAATTTCGATAACAGGCTTTAACACCGGTTTCACTTTCTTTATTATTTTGGTATCCAATATCACCCATACGCAATGAAGTTGCATAAGGTTCATAATATGTGTTTTTATCAAAGTCCTGCAAACTGGTTTCAGCTCCACCAAGAAAAGACTTACAGACTGCTGGAGATGCACCGAATAAATACGGCACTAACCAGCCATAGCGCTGCAGGTTTCGGATTAGTGAAAAATATTGCTCCGTTTGAAAGTCTTTTAAATTTAACTCTGTTTCACTCAGCAACTCTTTATATATCGGCCAGAAGCTTTCCGGCAGTGAATAATTAAAATGCACACCGGCAATGACCTGCATAGCGCGTCCATATCTATGCCCTAAACCCCGACGATAGATACTTTTCATCTGCCCGGCATTTGAACGGCCATAATCGGCAATCGGTATATTACTCTCGCCGGCCATTACACAGGGCATACTGGTTGCCCAGAGAATTTCATCCTGCTGTAACTGCTTATAAACAAACAACTGGGCGTCACGCAAAAAATCCAGCACCGTTTCTATATGCTCTGATGGTGGAGTGATAAATTCCAGCAAAGCTTCAGAATAATCGGTTGTTATATATGGATTAGTTAGCGCTGAGCCCAATGTATCGGGATGTGCCAGCTGAGATATACCGCCGGTAGGCGACACTCTTAAGCACTCCTTTTCAACACCTATCTGGCGGCCGTTTAATATGTCACTTTCACTAAGGTTAAAAAGAGCTTTCACTCTGGATTCGACGAGTTTAAACAATGTTTTTTCCCATAATCCGACTACAGCGTAGTCACAGACTGTTTGCGCAATATTTCAGTATTTAAGCACTTTCTAAGACAGTCAGCTTATAACAGGATGACTCAGGTCTCAATAAATAGTTATTTAGCGCTATCTTTATGGGTTGATTGATAATGATCAATATTTAATAACCCTATCTTTTATAACCTTCACCTATCATAAAAACCGACCTTAATCCCAATACACTAATAGATTATAAATAGACACATGGAAACTAATCAGAAGAAAAACAGTCATCTGAAAACCGTGTCTGCGAGCACCCGGCAATCAGCGATTACGCACACCCACAAATCAGACCAGCCGGCTGAGAGCACATACGAGCTCATTCTCAACTGGTATAAAATCAGCGGCAAAAAATTACTCGATGAAGAGGTGCTCACTGACCTGCCCATTGATGTGCTGCTAAAAACATTAGGTAATCCCATCTGGAATGACATCTATCACTGCTGGGCGATTGAATCCCGTCACATACCAACACTGCAGCATTATGTTCATCATCAGTTTGACCCCGACAAATTCACATATTTTATTGAGGCGTATCACAATAACTAACTGCCTATAAAATATTAAACTTCCCCTTCGTTTCTTTTTTACGCTATTATTCTGTTAATTAAATACAGACATTTATGTAAAAATGAAATCGATTAGCACCGTCAAATTTGCAATTAATAACTGGAACCACCTTTATTCTCTGCAACAGGCCATTGCCCATAACAAGCAGTTAACCGGTAGAGATCTTTCTATTAACGGGCGCATACTTAACTCGACATTTCTAAACCATATTGACACCACAATTCGTATCAATTTTTTGCAATGTGACACGCCACCCGACTATCCACTGGTTGATAAAATAAACTACCAGCTGGGGAGCATAAAACTTGAGAACAAACATTTAGCTACACACATTAGTGTTGATAGAAACATTTTTGAAGAACTACGTAAAAACTTAATGGAGTATGCAGACATTGACGGCATACATATCATTGTCACTGTGGGCGTATTAAGCGAGAGCAAAGTCTGGAATGAGCAACAGACGTTACCGATAGTACAACTGGATTATGCCATGCAAGGCGATGCATAATGGATTTTAAATTACACCCGCGATTACAGGAAGACTGCCTGACCCTTGGCTTAATAAATAATTGCAGCTTACTGCTAAATAAAAATGCCCTGGTACCCTGGTTTATTCTGGTTCCCCACACCACTAAAACCGAAATTTTTCAACTCGACAACCAGCAACAATCACAGCTGCATCAAACAGTTAATCTTCTGGCGAGCTTTGTAAAAAGTAACTTTAATGCCGACAAACTGAATATTGCTACTATCGGCAATATTGTACCTCAACTGCATATACATATCGTCGGACGCTTTCAACACGACTTTTGCTGGCCACAACCGGTTTGGGGGCAAACCCAACGCAACGACTACAGCCATCAAGAGTTACTGTCTATTAAGCAATCATTAATTTCACAGGACATCCTCGTGCCTGCCGATACTTAATCATTTTTTAGCATCCACCTATTCAGATAGCTGACGATAATTTGCTGATTTTCTATCTGCGAAAACATCCCATTATGGCTACCATTTACCTTTTCAATAAACTTTGGCTCACTGGACTTTTCATATAAATTCAATGCATGCTGCGGCCTGATAATCGAATCATCTTCACTATATATAAATAGTTTCGGTACTGACGGTAATCTCTCTACAAAGTCGACGGGATTAAACTCATCATCAATCGTCATAGAAATAGGCCATTGAAATGCCCAGGTTATCCATGATTCAGACATCATTTCACGGGTTATTTTTTTATAATCACTAAATGCAGATACGAATATCATGCCATCCACTAATTTCTTATGCAGCGCTATATTCACAATACCCAGACTGGCACCAAGGCTATGCCCAATAATAAATAACTTATTACCTTTTATATTTCTGGATGCGACATAATTTCTGGCACGACTAATATCATTTATCGCACCGGAAATTTGCACACTACCTTCTGATTTTCCATAGCCTCGATAGTCAAATATAAACACATCAAATTGATAACGGGTTAACCAGTAAATCAGGCTCGAATGCGTACTGATATTTTCACCATTACCATGTAAAAACAAAACACTTGCCCTGACCTTTCTCAAATTGGCCTTTCTCAAATTGGCCTTT
>CAZHEA010000055.1:0-21439 GCA_964531165.1 uncultured Thiotrichaceae bacterium | reverse complement strand
ACTAATTCAGAAAATCAGGAGAAACCATAATGAAAAACATCCTGATTAAAAATGCACGTATTATCGACCCGCAAAATAAACTCGATAAAAAAACCGATTTGTTTATTTCTAATAAAAAAATCGCCGGCATTGGAACCGCTCCGGAAAACTTTAAGCCGCAACAAACTATTGACGCAGACAATCTCTGGTTAATTCCCGGCATTGTCGATTTATGCGCGCGCCTGCGCGAGCCCGGACTTGAACAGAAAGCTGACATTGAATCTGAAACCCGCGCTGCCGCTAGTGCCGGCATTACCACTTTATGCATACCACCGGACACAGACCCGGTTATTGATGAACCCGCCGTTGTTGAACTTATTTTGCGCAAGGCCAAACTGGCCAAGAAAACTCACGTTTTTACCCTTGGCGCACTCACTGCAAAACTAAAAAGTGAACACCTAAGTGAAATGGCTAACTTAAAACAGGCAGGCTGTCTTGGCGTAAGTAATGCACGCAACGCTATCAGTAACCCGTTAATTTTACGCCGCGCTTTTGAATATGCTTCAACCCATAACATTACGGTATTTATTGAGCCCAACGATAAATATTTAAGTGAAGGCGGCTGCGCTCACGAAGGCGCTATTGCCAGTCGGCTGGGTTTAAATGCCATACCGTATGCAGCAGAAACAGCACCTATTGCACAAATTTTAGAGCTGATTCGTGACACCGATATACGCGTTCACTTTGGCCGCCTCTCCTGTGCCCGCAGTATCGAACTGATTAGCGAAGCCAAAGCAAACGGCTTAAAAGTCAGTGCCGATGTAGCAGCTCATCAACTACACTTAACTGACATGGATATCAGTAGCTTCAACAGCCTTTACCATGTTATTCCACCTTTACGTTCGCAGCGTGACATGCAGGCATTACGCATGGCAATTGCCAGCGGTATTATCAGCAGCATTTGCTCTGATCACCAGCCACACGAAATCGATGCCAAACTGGCACCCTTCCCGGCAACTGAACCCGGCATTTCCAGTATTGAAACATTATTACCGTTGACATTAAAACTGGTTGAGAATGGCAGCCTTGATATCAACACAGCAATTGCCAGTATAACCTGCAATCCGGCAAAAATTTTAGGCTTGAATACCGGTCACCTTGGCATCGGCCAGGCCGCTAATTTATGTCTAATTGATCCGGAGATAGAATGGATTTTCAATACTGAAGATATGTTAAGTCATGGCAGCAATACGCCCTTTTCTGGCTGGCACTTTCGTGGCAAAGTTGTTAAAACTTTAATCGAGGGCCGTAGCATTTTTTCGGCTGAATAAATAAGTTGTCTGACCATCCCCGCACATATCATCAGCATCAATTAACTGGCCTGCTACTAGGGCCACTGTTGTTTTTAATCCTGTTGATGCTTGAGCCGCCTGCTGATATGCCAGCAGGCAGCATGCAGGTTGCAGCAATTGCTATCTTAATGGCAACTTACTGGATCACAGAAGCCATCCCGATACCTGCCACCGCACTCATGCCAATTGTGCTTTTCCCTTTACTGGATGTTATGCCAACCAGCAAAGTGACTTTATCCTATGGCAATCATCTTATTTTTTTATTCATGGGTGGTTTTTTAATTGCGGTTACCATTGAAAAATGGCAACTGCATAAACGCATCGCCCTGCACACCATTTTATTAGTCGGCGTTTCCGCCAATCAGATTATTCTTGGTTTTATGTTAGCCACGGCTTTTTTATCTGCATGGATAAGTAACACCGCCACCGCCATGATGATGGTAACCATTGGGCTAGCCGTAATTAAGCAGGCGCAACAGGACGATTCACAATTAAAAGATCAATCTGATTTTTCATCTGCACTCATGCTCGGCATTGCTTACTCCGCTTCTATAGGAGGCGTTGCCACACTCATTGGCACGCCACCCAACGCCATCCTCGCCGGCGTAATTGAAAGCAACTTTAATTACACTATTGGCTTTGCGCAGTGGATGGCGTTTGCGGCACCTTTATCTATTATCATGTTAATTATCTGCTGGATTTATCTAACCCGTTTTGCTTTTCATGCAGAGTTTGATCAACTACCCGGTGGGAAGGCCGGTATTGTTAACCAATTAAATAAACTTGGCCCCATGTCGGCTGCCGAGAAAAAAGTATTAACCGTTTTTGTATTAGTAGCAGCAAGCTGGTTAATCCGCGGCCTGATCGATATTCCGGCATTAAAATTCGTAACCGATTCCAGTATTGCTATTGCCGGTGCGCTAATTTTATTTATGATTCCTAATGACATTAAAAAAGGCGAGTTTTTACTCGACTGGAAAACGGCTAAAAATATTCCCTGGGATATTATGATTTTATTTGGCGGCGGCTTTGCACTTGCTAACGGTTTTGCCAGCAGCGGCTTAACTGAGTGGATTGCTAATCAACTCATCGCGCTACAGGGCATGAATTTGATTGTGATTGTTTTCATGGTGGTATTACTGGTGATTTTTCTCACAGAAGTTACCTCTAACACCGCTACTTCATCTTTATTGATTCCGGTTATGGGTGCATTTGCTGTTGCCATGTCAGTACACCCCTTGAATTTAATGGTTGCTGTTGCATTATCTGCATCCTTTGCCTTTATGCTACCCGTCGCTACGCCACCAAATGCTATTGTTTTCAGTAGCCGGCAGATTACTATTCCACAAATGGCAACAACTGGAATCGTATTAAATATTATTGGCAGTATACTGATTACTCTTTTTGTTATTTTCTATCTGCCTGTTACATTTTTATAAAACAATTAACTTATATTGCTTTATCTTTAACCGGATTTTAATATGCAAGCATATGAAAAAATGTTTTTATCAACTTAGCTTTATTATATTAAGCAGCAGTTTAATGAGCACTTCACACGCCTCCGAATGGGCGCTGTCTTTTTTAGGGCTAACGATATGATCGTAAATCGGCTCGGCCCCTGGAAGCCGCACCTGATGAAGACACCATCAAACACATTAGGTGCACAAATCGCTGCGATATCCACTCTTTAGTACAGCAAAGCGGCTATTTCAAAGCACTTGCGAATAGAGACAAGAACGATCTGAATCCTGATCACACTCCCGTCGGTTTATAGCTGATAAATTTTAGTTACAGCGTCTGGCTTAGATCTGGCAGACAGGCGACCTGTGGCTGGAGAATTAGTTAAAATTCAATTAGGCTATAATTCCATGGGGAATTTAGTTGGGGTATTTAGCTAGAATATTTAATCACTAAAAAACACGCCACTAAAAGCGTTAGTAAGTATAAGTGATACCTAGAATCAAACGAAAGTCATCTTTTTCCGGTATATTCTGATCCTGATCGACCGTCGGCTCACCTGTTCTATCCCAGATAATTGAAATATCTAAATCAAAGTCTGACGTTATCTCGTTTTCCAGTGTAGCAATAATGTGATGCGAATAACCACCCGCCTCTTTTTTTGATAACTGGATTTTATATTTAAATATAAAATCCATTTTATCTGTTATTTCAGATTCATAATCGGTAGATAGCGATAGAGAGCCGGATTCAATAACCCGCTCTTCACCCGCCTGCACCGAAATATATTTAGTCGATAAATATGACGGACCACCGGAAACACTCCACTCGGTCATATCAGAGTTAAGCAGGGTATAACCGATACCGACACCCAGCGAATATCGTTTATCTATATTCTGAAATGTGTCGGTATAGTATTCACCGAATAACGGGGTATAGAAAAAATAGCGTGTAACATACCTGTCCAGATTAAAGTTAATCCGGTGATTATTGATGGTTTCTTCCAACTTGTCAGACAACGCATCAGTTTTTGAAATATTTCCAATATAGTCTATAAAAAAGTTAGATGCGGCGGTGCGCCTTTTAGCTGATAATTTAGATGTGAAATCAACCTGACTGGTATTGCCTTTTCTAAGATCTGCGCCGAGGGTAAATTTAACCCACCAGTAATCAGACTCGCTCTCCCCACCCGGTGCGAATGATATAATTTCAATGCTATCAAATTTACGCACCTGATCACTATTCACCACACTGACCTGGCCTTCTGATATATTTAATACGCCTTTTACTGAACCGGTATTTTCAATATTTATCAGGATCGGTAAAAAACTTTGCAAATATCTAACATCATCCATATCAATAGACAGCAAGTCGAGCTTGTCACTATCAAACTCCAGCGTCTCACTGTACATGGATTTAATTTCGCCTTTCAGCCACTCTCCGGAGGTTAGCTGCACCCAGTCAAACTCGGTCGCACTCGGGGTCCAGCGTTTTTCCTGCTCGGTTTGTTCAAGCGTTTCAGCTGAGCTATTGCCATTACCCGCATTATGGTCATTATCTAAAGCGCTATCCGCATCAGCCTCATTACTGATGTCTAAACTTTCAGTAACGCTCTCGAGCGCTTCACCCGCTAAAGCAACTGAATGATTCAAAACAAAGATCAGACAAAGTGGTGCAAAAAGTATTTTCAAATTCATCTTCATTAAATTGAGTTTTTATATCTTAACGCAATGTTAATCATTCTTAAGATATGGTCAACATTTATACTCGAAGTTTTGATAATAACAACATATACTCAATTGAATCGCTTTTAATGGTGCATACAATGACAATACTTTCTGAGCAGAACATACTAGATAAAATCAAAAACCGTGATATTTTTACCGCGACCATTGAGGGCGGCTCCTTTACATTAAAAATTGACCAGTACGAGCCGGCCTTTAGTGCAGCCATACACAACGGCAGTAATTTACGCGAAGACTTAATTAACAATTGCCTTTTATCCCGGGCTGAACGTTATTATGAAGAAGACCCTTATACCGGCAGCTTTATAGAAAACCAGCCGATTACTCTTATCGGTCACGACTCACGCTATGAATACGATTTAAATCGTAACACCGATGATTGTGTTTATGAAACCGCCTGGGGGAAAGATGTATGGAAACAACCATTAAGTACTGAAACAATCGCAACCAGCAAAGCCCGACACGCTCAATTTTACCGGATTGTTTCGGCTATTTGCGATGCTTTACTACAGGACTTTGGTGAATGTATTGTATATGACAATCACTCATACAACTATAAACGCCACCAGCGCAAAGATCTGCCGGTTTTTAATGTGGGCACAAGCTCGGTTAAAAGTGACAAATGGCGCCCGGTTATTGATCGCTGGGTCAATGCGCTTAAAACCATGCCGGTTGAAGGCTGTGATATTAGCGCCGCAGAGAATGATATATTTTATGGCAAAGGCCAACTGGCAGCACACTGTCACGGTTTGTACGATAATGTACTGGTGCTGGCCACTGAGTCTAAAAAAGTTTTCATGGATGAGTTAACCGGCGAAGCCGATGAAATCGTTTTAGCGTCTTTGCAAAAAGCCTATAATGCGACAGTTGCCGAAAATACCGCCGCTTATATTAAATCAAATCATAGCCAGTAACTAAACCTGCTTTATTTACAGACACGGGTAAAGCCCGCGTCTGTAATACACACAAGTTAAATATCCCAACCAAATACATTTCTAACCACAGACCAGCGTGGTGCTTCTGCCTTCGGGTTCTGACCGAGTATCCAGTAATTGTAAACCTGTTGTTGAAAACCATTTTCTTTTTTCAGCTTCAGCCAGGTATCAATAAACTGCACATATTCAACCTGTCCTTTTGGCAATGCAAAACCAACCGGTACTCTGAGTTTTAAACCTTTAGGAATCATCGCGGTAAACTCCGGATACAGCATCGCCCATGCAGAACCGGTTTCTGTTGAATACACATACGCATCTACATTGTCATGCTTACCTTTAACAAAGGCTCTCGGGCTGTCAATATCCACCAACTTTACATTCGGGAAAAACTGGTGTGCAATTTTTTTATAATAATCATTCGGTGGCAGTGCAAAAATCAGATTATCCCGCATGTTAATTTTTTCGAGAGTTGCAAACTCATCTTTTCTTGAATCCGCCAACACCAGACCAACAGTGTGGTATGCATAGGTATCACTGAACGTCACATCCAGTGCTCTTTTCGGCGTTATGGCTTTACCACCAATTGTAATATCAACACTACCATCTGTCAGTACTGCCACCGTCTGATCATTTTTAATACGGATAATTTCTATCTCTAGATCAAGATCATTAGCCAGCTCGTGCATTAACTCCATGTCATATCCAACGACATTATTTTTACCATTTATAAATGCATACGGTAGTGTATTGGCAAAATAGCCAACCCGGATTGTGCCGCGTTCACGAATTACATCCACTCGTGGTCGTAACCTGTCTTTTTCACTTAACGGGACCAGTTCTTTAAAGCTGCTTATTGTTGCCGGTTCCTTCATTAATGTCATCGACTCAAATGTACGCACGCCGGTATATTCATAAGGAATTAAATACGTTAATGCAAAACCTGCTGCAATCATTACACCCAGTGTTATCCCCAGGTGCACCCCGATAGCCTGCAACATTCTATGCCATTTCAGCCGGTGTAAAACCGCCGATGCAACAAGTAAAGTTGCAACAAAACCATGCAGCGCAGCAAGGCCGGTTGCAAAACGTGCGGTAACAACGCTGCCTAATAAATATAGCTGAAACTGATCAGCCGGCAGGCCGAAAAAATCTAACATAAACGGAATTGCCACTGACATGCTACCAAATGCGGTCAGCGCTCCCATCACTACATACGACGGATACTGGTCTACACCTAAAGGAGAACCTACATACCAGGCAGAAAATAAAATAAAGCCGAGCCCAAGCAATGTGCCGGTGCTTGGAAAACTATATGCGGTTGGTACAATAACATCGACTGTAGACTGGGTTTCTTCACAGTCCATTCCATGCTTTACCAACAGCTCTTTACAGCGTTCAACAATCATCGGCAGCACAACCAGTACGGTGCCCGTTGCCAGTGCGGTAATTACCGCTTCACCTGCGGTTGATAATACTTCACGATAAGTAAACGGTGTTGCCCAATGAATAATTAACGGCAACAACACCAGACCCAGTAACGCCGCCGCCATTAAATAAACCCACAGAAAAACCTGCAAACGCCCCAGCTCTTCTACTTGCAATGTTCCCGCCGCCGCCGAAGAAATCGCAAAAATACCTAACGGCGCCAGCTTCGCAACATAAGATGCCATGCCCATTAAGCTGTCACCAATATTACCGGCGACGACTAAAAACGTTTCTTTATTTTTTACTTTTATTAATGCGACGCCCATTAGCAGTGAAAACAGAACAACTGCAGGCATAATCGTTTGCGCCAGAGATGAAAAAATATTGGCCGGGATATATAAATCAAGAAAGTTAAACTTCGTCGCCTCAGTGACTAAACTAGTACTGAAAAAACCTGAGGTTTCCCAATTAGGGTATGCAAAAGGCAGTAGTAATAACGTTAGCATTACTGACGTCCATATTAACAATATAACTTTCACTGCCCGGATACCGATACTGGAAGCCATATCACTGTCTAGCTTTCCTAAACCACCGACAATTGATACCAGCACATAAGGAATAACCGTCATCTGTAATAACCGAATATAGGCACTACCCAGAATTTCAAGATTACCCATTGGTTCACCTATGATAATACCAATGGAGATACCCAGAATAAGCGCAACAATTACCCGCTGAAAGGGGCTCATTTTCGAATATAACTTAACGGCAAACATACAAAACTCATATAATTAGATTAACAGGCGGGGATTCTACATTTATTTGATCAAAAAATCATCAACACATTGATTCCGTATATTCTTATCAACTCCCCGTTAATTTTCACTCTCAATCTGTAATGCTTTTTCTGATATATCTTTATAGATAGAGATGAATTTCATCTCCAGCCCCTGAAATTGCGGGCACTTATCAATTAATGGCTTAATACTTTGCGCATCTTCAATTGCGCCTTTTAAATACTCAATATCAAACTCGTTTAGTGCCTCGCCGGCATTGACGCACTCCTGCAACTCCAGCATTCTCGGTAAACGCTGCTTTTCGAGACGCTCGACTAGCGCTTCGAGAATACCTTCATCATGTTCTGATAGAATCATTTTACTTCCTTAAATTCGCTGTAACTCATCCAGTCACCATCAATGCGTACTATTTCTCTATCCGGCCAGTAATAGGTATTTTGTCTCACACTTATCACTGACTCACGATTAATTAAATCAAGCACTTTTAACTGTACGAACTTGTCACTTTTATATTTCTGAGTTAACCGCTGAAAATGCTCTAAATTTTCAACCACCTCTCCATTAATCTCAACAATGCGCAGCAGTGAACTTAAATTGCTGCGATTAGCCGGACTTCCACGAAACACATAACTCACATAAACACCCTGCGGCTTTATGCCGCGCTGCAATGAAAGTTCACGATGCGGGGTTTGTATTAGTGCTCCGGCCCACTGAATAACTTTTTTTGTGCCACTACCATCCATTAATTTTGTTTTAATATTAATTTCAAGTTCTTTTCCTAGCCGGTTTATACTTAATTTAACTTCTGCTTTTTGTGTGGCCTTCTCAACATCCCGATAGTTTCGTACTATTTCATCATCAATAGCTAAGATCAGATCCCCTTCCTGCAGTAACTCATGCGCATCCGAGCCCCCGACTCTTCTCGACACAGCCAGCACCTGACGTTTGGCCGAATCCGTTTGAAACCGGTCAATCCAGTGATTTGACAAGCCGAGCTTTCGCGACTGAGCAATAGACAAATTAGCCAGTTCAACTTCCAGTGATCTTATCTTAAACTTTTTACAACAGTCCCATTGTTCTAATAAATCAACCACAATGTCCGCAGAAATACCCCATTCATATTGCTTTAAACTATCACCACTTCCATAAGCAAAACTTGCCCACAATGCCAACACCCGGCCATCTTCATCACTTAACACACCACCTCTACTAGCAGATGGATTATGTAAACTGATAACATCGAGATTTGACTCTCTAAACGTCGGAATTTTAGGAATCGAAAAATCCAGTGATTCAACTGCAGATATTTTTGTTTCTTCTATTAATAGTTCCTGACCATTTTTTAACGCAATAAGCCAGACATCATCACCGGCAGCTAATTTTTTCTTTCTAAACTCAACTTCTTTAACATCAGTATCAGCGAGCAATAATGGATCGTATTTTACAATCGCAAGATTATGCAATGGATGAATAAAAACAACTTCTCCCGGCAAATCCAGTGACCCGGCAAATATAATTCGTACATCACCCAAACTCATCGGCACTGTATTTCTATCTACCAGAACCAGCCCATCTTTCTTATTAATAATCAAGCCGGCACCGGCATAGTTAGACTCTTCTACACCGTTAATGTGATAAGGGATATCGAACTGTACAGAGACAATAGAAGACGATAAACGATTGGCTCGCTTATCTTTATATTTTATAAATTTAACTTCTGCTTTATCAAAAACTTCTTTAGCTTTATTGTCAGCCAGATTAGTACATGGCCATATGCCTGACTCATCATCCCGATAACATTTTTTTAGTGCAAACCAACGCCTGTCCATGCGCATAATAGAGACCTGGGTTCTGCGCGTTTCACTAAAGGTAATATATTGTAACGAAGCCTGTTGACGATCTGTTAACGCATTTAAAATAGCTTCCACATCTTCAATGTTTTTTACCGGCTTATTATCTATCGCTAAAATCACCGCACCTCTTGGCACTCCTGCAGCGGATAGAATATAGCCCGACTGAGCAACATAAACCCCTTCCACCGGCCGGTTTAAATGACGCGCCTGCTGGTAGGATAAATTATGAACAATAGCCTGACCGAATGTAATATATTTATCCGGTGTTAATTCATGCAAATCATCGACTTTAATATTAATTTCTACCGCATGGCCGGCTCGCTCGACCAACAATTTAATTTCGTGATTGACACTGTCATCAAATAATTTTTCGAGCTCATCAAATCGCCTTAACCAGCGCAGCTTGTCATTTATTTTACTGCCTTTAATTAAAATATCACCGGGCTTAAGTAACTTATGTGCCGGCGTTCCTGGCAAGCTTCGTCTAACCACTAACAACCCAACACCATGATTTACTTTGCGCAAACTCGCTTCAAGTTTTGGCCGCAAACCAAGGCGCCGCACTTCGTCATAAGGTTTATAGTCAAAAGTGGTTTGCAATGTGCCACGACTCACCGGCATATTTTTCTGAATTAATTTAAGCGCGCGTTTCATGCGTTGCAATGGTAGAAAAAAACTTGAAGAGGCCTTTACTGCACCACCGGCATTTAATGCAATCACATTGCCACGAATATCCAGCACTGGCGAACCGGACGAACCACCGGAAACTCCGGATGCAGACTGATAATAAAAAGTATTAAAATCATTATATCGACCGCGTCCATAATAGGGTGCCTGTCGATCAATTCTGGCAAGGGTGCCGGCAAGAATAGAAAGCTGCTCACCCGCATCATTGCCGACAACTCTAATCTCCCTGCCAACGACGGCTTCTTTCGGTTTTAACGGCAAACTGGCGGGAGTAATAAATTTAAGTTCAGTGGGGTTATATTGAAAAAAACCAAAGTCATGTACCGGGTCACGATAGATTGGTTTTAATTCAATTTCTTCACGATTTGAAAATAAGGCTACCGCCGTTACCGGCCCTGAATGAACCACATGCCGGTTAGTTAATATAATGCCACGCTTTGCATCTACTACAAATCCGGTGGCCTGCGATGAACTATTACGCGACGTATCAAATGCTCGCACCGCATCAACCCGAATGGTTACAATCGAATGGGTCGCTTTATTAATCATATTTGACCAGTCTGTTTGCCGGTCAGCCCATGCCGTATTAATGGTTAACATTCCTGTTACAATCAACATTGATTTCAATATTGATGTCCATCGCTGTTTAAACATTTATTTACTTACCTTATTATTTTTGTATGTTAAATTCTTTGTATGTTAAATAAAATCTGGGCTGGTTTAATCATCACCGGTATTGTGTTCGCACTTGGACAGGATATTCGCGATGAAATTCACAACAGCCATAACAATGGAGTTATCCATAGCTACGCATATATACCCGACCCGGCCAAACCTGATTCACCCACCACAAATTATATCCTGCTGACATTAAACCAAACCCAATTGAATGCAAGCATTGAAAATCAGAAAACACTTAATATTCAACTTAATGAGCTTAGTCCTGTTTCGTTACATGAAATAGCTATCGCCTATGGCAATGATCAACAAATTAGCGCGACTCTGGTTAGCCTGAACTCTCAACAGATCCGCATTCTATTACCTGAGTTACACTGGCAAAAACTACGCGCCGTCACCCGCTCTGCATTTGATATGGCACAATTTGCGGTGAAGCTGGCTCTCGGGCTGGTTGGAATTATGGCGCTCTGGCTGGGGCTAATGCGTATCGCTGAAATCAGCGGCATGATTAAGCCACTGGTACGACTTGTAGAGCCATTATTACACTGGCTATTTCCGGGCATTCCCAGAAATCACCCCGCATTTGGCAGCATCAGTATGAATATGGCGGCCAACATCTTAGGTCTGGGCAATGCGGCTACCCCGCTAGGCATAAAAGCCATGCAGCAATTACAGGAGATTAACCCCCACAAAAACAAAGCCAGCAACGAGATGTGTATGTTTCTGGCGCTCAATACCTCTAGCGTTCAACTATTGCCGCCGGTAACGCTGATCGCATTGATGGGCACACAGGTTTCCGAACTCATTTTACCGATTATTCTAGCCACCAGCTGTTCAACCATCGTTGCCGTGATCGTTGCGCGTTTTTATGCCCGCCGTCAACTACACAACTCACAACCCGAAAGTTAAGCATGCAACAGTTAAGCACTTTAATTATTCCCTTACTGATTGGCCTTATTGTTGGCTATGGCCTGCTGAAAAAGGTTGCGGTTTATGAAACCTTTGTTGATGGCGCTAAAGAAGGCTTCAGTATTGCGGTTAATATTATTCCGTATCTGGTTGCCATGTTATTTGCCATTGCCATTTTTCGAGCCAGTGGCGCACTCGAATTTATTTTACTGATGCTGACGCCTTTGGCAGATTTTTTCGGCTTTCCCGCCGAGGTAATCCCAATGGGCATCATCCGCCCTCTTACTGGTAGCGGTTCGGTGGGTGTGCTAGCCGAATTGATTAACACCCATGGCGCCGATTCGATAATCGTTAAAATAGCCGCGGTGATGTTCGGCTCTACAGAAACCACACTATATGTATTAGCGGTTTATTTTGGTGCGGTTAAAATCAAAAATACAACCTATGCCGTTCAGGCTGGGCTAATCGCTGATTTCAGCGGATTTATCGCCGCTATCGCCGTCACTTATTGGTATTTTTCCTGAGATAATTCAAACTTTACTCATGCCTTCCATTAAAGACCGTACTTATATATCAAAATTCTGGTATATTCAGCATATAAACTATTATCAAAGGTAGCTTATCGACGGCTCAAAAAATTAAGTCTTTGATAATTGAAACTAAATTAACGCCATGTCCAGTCAATTCTATTCAACAGCCAATACCATCGTTGCTCTTTTGCTTGCCGCATCCCTCCTAATTGGCTGCGACATTGAAGTCAACAACAATGTACCGGACGTCCCTCCTGAAGGACGCTTTGCCGTAGTCGGTGCAAACCAGCATTTTAATATTGATAGCATAGAAGTCGCGATTGCACTTTTTGAAGATAGCATACCGATTAAGTTAGTCGGCGGTGACGTGGTGCAGGCCAGCACGGCTGATGACAGCATATTACTTTTGCAAGATGGCGTATACGATGGCAGCTACGCTAGCAGCCTGCCGAATGCAGCAAATTTTGATCAGGTCGATTTTTTGATGCTCCATGAACCCATACTGGCACGTCAGGATCGCTGGTATCCTACGGATCTGCTGAGTATCGATCCTGGCCCGGGTGAGTTTGTTGGTGCATCGGCTGCCATCATCTTGCCACCGGTAGTACTTAATCTGCAATCAGACCTCAGCAATTTTAGCAGTATAGATGATAGCTTTATTCTTACATGGACACCGCTGGCAGACGGAGATTTGATGAAAGTCCGCTCCGCCGTGACCTGTAAGGATGGTAGCAATGTTTACACCTACGGCACCGAAGCCGCTCTACTGGACACCGCTGACAACGGCAGCGAAACCATTGGTTTAGAGCAGTTCATTTATGATATTGACGACACAAACGATCCACCATTCTCTTTTTTACTGGGTGAGTCACGCGCCGCCCTGCAGGAATTACTGACTAAATTAAAAGACGAGGGGCTGGCCAACGATTTTTTCAACAGCTTTAAACTGGTCAATCCGATTAATAATGAATGTGAAATCCAGTTATTTTTGTTTCGCCAACGCGATGGTGCTTTTGATGATACGGCAACCAACGGCCGTATTTTTGGCAGCCGAAGCGCTGACATCACACTGTCTTACAACCCCAATTAGTTAAAATTATTTCTTAAATGCAAAAACAATATAGAATATTTTTCACCTTTATCGGCTTAATATGTGCCAGCGTTACCCACGCTGAAAACATGCTCGTTGATGTCAATGTTTTATATACCATTCCGGATGCCGGCGCTACAGATGATTTTCGCACCGGTAAAATTCTCAGCGTCAATTACAACTACTACACGCTGCCATGGCTGGCGCTAACCACTGGTATTTTTATCAGTGAAGAAATTAGTGAGAATGCAAATTCCGATATTGTCGGTACTTTTCAAACCCGCATTGAAACCAGTGGCATCACTCTTGGACTACGACCCGAGCATGCATTCTCAGATCGCAATAAAATATACGGACGTGCCGGTTTACTTTTCTATAAAACAAAACTCAGTGTTGAAGACTATTTTGAGCCCGGCATACCCGGCGGTACAACATCAGCCTCTACCGATGGCAACGGTTATATTCTGGCTTTAGGCTGGGCCCATTACTTTACCCCGAAAGTCACCTTTCAACTCGAGCTTAAAACGCAGCAGCATCTCGACTTATTTGATGGTAAAACCAACGCAGATAATGTCTTTGACATTAGCTACAGCGGATTTAGTATTGGGCTAGGTTATGCGTTCTAATATTAATTTTTATTTACGTCTGATCACATTAAATAGCCTGTTTGCTTGCGGTGCCGCATTTGCTGATGTCGATGAAATATATCACCTGTCTATTGGCACCAATCTGGAGCGATATAACTCCGAATTTTCAATCAACTCTAACAGCCAACCCGCTAACGGTAGTATCGATTTTGAAGATGATCTAGGCTACGACAGTAGAATCAGCACCTTATGGATTAGTGGCTGGTATCGGGTGGGTGACGCACACCGGATACAGATGACCTATGTCCCGCTAACTCGATCTGCACGTGCAATCACCACTGAAGACATTATTCTCGGCGATACAGAAATTAAAGCCGGTGCGGCGCTTTCCACGGATACTAAAACAGATATTCTGGATTTTAGTTATATTTACAGTTTTTATCACTCACCACAATTTGAAGCCGGTGTTTCCGTTGGCCTTTACTGGTTGTTTAACAAAACCAGCATTCTTGCCGCGGGTGATATTCAATCGGGTAGCGAAGACCAGCCATCGTTTAAATCAGACTTTTTTTCTGAACAGAATATTCAGGCTCCCATGCCATTATTAGGCTTGAACGCTATTTACGAACTCAACTCCGACTGGCGATTTCAGGCTTCCATGCGCTATCTCAGCGTAAAACTCAATGATGTCGATGGAGTAATTGCCACCGCAGAAATCGGCGCTGAATATTACTTCAATAGCAACTGGGGGGTTGGTATGTCACTAAGTTATTTTGATCTGGACATTACCGTCAATAGCCTGTTATCTAATACCAATCTTAGCTGGGGCCATAATGGCGTACAACTCTACGCCACTTTCAAATACTGAAGACTTTTTATCATCAAAATTTCTGATATAGTTGCCGGCAAACAGGCCGCTAACTTATTACCATAAGTCTACCTATAAATAGTCTTAAACTAAAAACTCAGGACGCTACCATGAACAGAATATTCTATTTAATTACCTCACTTATACTTTTATCACTCAGTGCAACACCGGTTGTTGCAGACACCATTGAGCTCAGTAATGGGAAAACCGTTGACGGTACATTCACCGGTCGTGATGGCGACACCATCAAGTTTAATGTCGATGGTATTGATATGTCATTTCAGGCAAAAGATGTAAAAAACATTGCCATGGGCTCAACCACAAAATCCACTAAAAAAACAACTACCAGTAAATCACCCGAGAAAAAGCCCAACGGCCTGGCGACCATCGCCGCCGGCTCTACTGTCTCAATACGCTTATCTGACACTCTGGATAGTGGCAGACATTCAAATGGCCATAAATTTGCTGCGGTTTTAGAGGGCGCATTAATATCAAATGGTATTACCGTTGCACCTGCCAACAGCAAAGTATACGGGGTTATTTCAGAAGCCGTAAAAGCACGTCGTCTGGCAGGTAGCGCTAAGCTTATGATTACCCTTACCGACATTAATATTAAAGGTAAGGTCACGCCAATCACAACCAGTGCAATTAATGCACTCACCGAATCAACCGGCAGAGGCACCGCGGGAACTGTTGCCAAGGGTGCCGCCATCGGCGCACTGGCAGATGGCTCAAACGGTGCCCGGAATGGCGCCAAAGTTGGCCTTGGCATAGCCATCTTAAAAGGTGGCAATCAGGTTGTTGTGCCCGCCGGGACATTGCTTGATTTTAAATTAACCAAGCCACTATCCAGTCAATAATATAATCACTACACAATCACAATCACCAGAGAGATTAACATTATGAAATTTATAACCTTTTTGCTAAGCCTGTACCTGACAATTGGACTGAGCGGCTGCACTTCGCCTGAAAATAAAATGCATGAAGCTGAAGCCGATTACTTAGAAGAAAAAACCGACACCCTTAAAGATTACAAAGAATGCGTATCGAATTCTGCAGGCGCCGAAGATAAGATGGCGCAGTGCGAAGCTTTACTAAAAGCGGTAAAGGCCGTTGAAGGCACAAAATAATTGTTAATGTTTTTATAATAGAACTCAGCTGAACTGGAGTATGTTATGCATCACCACAAAAAATATAAACCTGAGCTAGTGGCCCTGTTAACCGCCTCACTCATTTTTATTTCTGTTGATTTATCGGCTAACACACCGGTTAAATCAGTTGATGCCCAAGGCAATGTAACCTATTCTGACAAGCCGGTTAGTAACGCAAAAACAATAACAAAAGTTCCACTTCATAGCAGCCCCACTAACAGTGAAATTGAAGCCGCACAACAACAGGCACAAAAAAACATTCAGGCAGCTGAAAAAATTGATGCATCTAATGCGGCTAAAAAAGAACAGGCGGCATTAAACCCTAAACCCGCAGCAAAATCTCAGAAAAAGCAACCTGATATAATTATTAACGCAAACCCACAGCGGCCGGTATATGGTGTACCCCCGGGTCGTCCGGGGTATCGCCCGCCGCTACAGAGACCGCCAGGCACCAATCCTCCACCGGTTCACCGGCCGGTCAGCCCCAGAAGATAAAATTCATAATAGTATTTCAATTATCTGAGACTGATTCGCCACTTACAAAAAAACGATTAAAACCAATAAAGAATTAGTACTTGAAATAGCAGATAACATTGGCGTAATGGCATTTTTTTGCTAGTGTTCAGACATATTAAAAAAGTGAAAAACCATATATGAAAAAATTATTGTCTATTTTAGTTCTCAGCCTGCTCGGCTCGGTCTTAAACTCTTCTATTGCTATGGCAAAAGGCACAGAGATCAGTCTGTTCAGTGGCTACCGCACCGGTGGTGACCTGGAAAATGCCGAAACAGGTAATACAGCCTCATTTGACGAAACCAACAGTTATGGAGTCATCCTTGGACTGGACTATGGACCTGAACATGTGATGGAATTTTTATACTCCAAACAAACGACAGATCTCACAAGTAACGGCATTAAATTGATTAATGTAGATATTGAGTACTTTCAAATCGGTGGCAGTCAGATCTGGGTGGACAAAAAAGTGGATAAATTTTTTGGCGCGACCTTTGGCGCCATTCATTTAAGCCCGAACACATCCATCTCCAGATCATCAGAAACAAAATTTGCCATGAGCATGGGAGGCGGTATCGTTTATAAATTTACTGACAATGTCGGCCTGCGTCTGGAACTGCGCGGATACTTTGCATCGTTAGGCAATGGTGAGTATTTCTGCGGCGGAGCCGGCAGCATAAACTGTGTTATTATTGGTAACGGCTTTATGTCTCAATTCGATGCAAATGCCGGCTTGCGCATTCGCTTTTAAACTGAAATATTATTTCAATCATAATCAAACTTTACTATGCAAGGACTACAATGAAAAAAATTCTAACCGCTCTAACTCTGGTTTTACTGTTCTCACTAAGCGCCTGCTCCACCATGAACTCATCGTCTAACAGTGATATGAAATTTGAAACTGACATAGACCCTAAAGCTAATTTCAAAGGCTACAAGTCTTACATGTGGATGGGGGCAGCATCTATTGTGAATGACCCAGATAAAGCATGGGTTGCTCCTGGCTTTGATGCCAATGCGGAAATAAAACTATTAATTGATAATGAGCTACGCAGTAAAAACATGTCAGAAACCTCACAAACTCCTGACGTACTAGTCGGTTATGCGCTAGGCGTAAACATGGCTAACATTGAATATAAAGAAAACCCGGACAAATCATTTAAAACACTGGAAGCAGCACCAAAAGGCGCTTTAATTATTCTAATGGTTGATGCACAAACCGGTGTCGTCATCTGGGCGAGCAGTGCTAAAGCAGACATTCAGGGTAACACTGGTGAAGCCGCTAAACAGCGTCTGGCTTTTGCTGTAAAGAGCATGCTTGGCTCACTGCCTAAATAAACTATTTAATAACTAATGCCGCCCTGCATTTTTTGCGGGGCAGTTTTTATTTTACTTCCGGCAATTCATCCGGATCAGTAGAAAATTGTAATGTGTCGTTTTCTCGGTCATGACTCATTTCTTTTACGCCGCCACCAAAATTAATCTTCCATTCCAGGTTACTGCGTGAATCCGCATAAGACAACGCGGTTTTTATATCAATTTTACCATCGGTAAATAGCTGATATAAGGACTGATCAAAGGTTTGCATTCCATCTGCTTCACCTTTTTCCATAATTTCTTTTATTTCATGAAAATCACCGCGCCGAATTAACTCAGAAATATACGGTGAATTAATTAAAATTTCGATGGCAGCAATACGCTTACCATCTAATCCGATAACCAGACGCTGCGAAACAATCGCCTGCAAGTTAAGCGACAGATCCATTAAAATTTGATTACGAGAATCAGGCGGGAAGAAGCTAAGTATTCGATCCAGTGTCTGGTTCGCATTAACCGAGTGTAGCGTTGTTAAACATAAATGTCCGGTATCCGCATACTGTATAGCAGCTTCCATAGTTTCACGGTCACGCACCTCGCCAATCATAATGACATCCGGCGCTTCACGCATGGCTTCTCTTAAAGCATTTTCATAGGATAATGTATCCAGCCCAACTTCACGTTGCCCTACAATTGATTTTTGATGATCAAACATATATTCAATAGGATCTTCGATGGTTAGAATATGCCCCGGCATATTTACGCTTCGATAATTAATCATCGAAGCCAGCGATGTTGATTTACCTGAACCAGTAGCTCCCACAACCAGCACCAGACCTTTTCGATAACAAACCAGTTCTTTTAATTTTGCCGGTAAATTTAATTGATCCAGCGATGGCACATTTGATTTAATATAGCGAATAACCATAGAGACTTCGCCACGCTGCGTATAAATATTAATTCGAAATCGCCCGATGTCTTTTATCGACATCCCCATGTTCATTTCCATGGTTGCCTCAAAACCCATTTTCTGATTTTCATCCATGACGCTATAAGCAATTTCTTTTGTCATGCCAGGCTCTAAAGGCGTTTTCCCAATCGGGTGCATTTGACCTTCGATGTTCATACTAACCGGCGCGCCGGTAGTAAAGAAAATATCTGAACCACCGCGTTCGGCCATGAGTTTTAAATAGGGTTGCAAATTCAATTTATATCAACTTTATAAAATATTTAAGTTTCTTATTTTTAACCAGAGATGCCTAGCGCAACATGTGTTTACTTTCGTCTTCATTATCTTCCATCTTAAGACCCGACACTTCTTTCATTAGATCGGTATTTTTTGCATCCTTGCCTTTGAGTTTTATGCGTAATCGCAAATCGTTAATTGAGTCTGCATTGCGCAAGGCATCCTCATATGTCACGTAACCTTCTTCATATAATTCAAATAAAGCCTGATCGAAAGTAATCATGCCGTATTCATTTGATTTAGACATCAACTCTTTCATTTCATGCACATTGCCTTTAAAAATCAGGTCTGACATTAATGGTGTATTCAACATGATTTCAACTGCTGGCACACGACCTTCGCCGCCTTTTAACGGTATCAGTCGCTGAGAAATTAATGATTTTAAATTTAAAGATAAATCCATTAACAATTGCGGACGGCGCTCTTCCGGAAAAAAGTTAATAATACGATCCAGTGCCTGATTGGTACTATTAGCATGCAGAGTGGTTAAACACAGATGACCGGTCTCGGCAAAGGCAATTGCATATTCCATGGTTTCACGATCACGTACCTCGCCGATTAAAATAACATCCGGCGCCTGTCGCAAAGTATTTTTCAAAGCCACATCATAATTTTCGGTATCCACCCCGACTTCACGCTGCGTCACAATACAGTTTCTATGCTGATGCACAAATTCAATTGGATCTTCGATAGTAATAATATGACCAAATGAATTTTCATTTCGATAACCTATCATTGCCGCCAGTGAGCTCGATTTACCCGAGCCGGTTGCGCCAACAAAAATAACCAGCCCGCGCTTGGTCATGGCAATATCCTGCAACACTGTAGGCAAACTTAAATCTTCAAAACTGGGAATATCGGCTTTGATAACACGTAGTACCATGCCCATTGAACCGCGCTGCGTAAATGCATTTACACGATAACGTGATACGCCGGGCAGACTGATTGCAAAGTTCACTTCCTGCTCTGCTTCAAAAGTACCCAACTGTTTATCATTCATAATTGAGCGCACTAAGGTTTGCGTTTGCGCAGGTGAAAGTGCCTGACTTGAGAGCGGTGTCATTTTCCCATCCACTTTCATTGATGGCGCAGCTCCGACTGTTATAAACAAATCAGAACCATCTTTCTGAACTAACATGCGCAATAAATCGTGCATGTAGCGGATGGCCTTATCTCTATCCATTCCCTAACTCCGGTTAAATTAACTTATCATCAGGGTTACTTGCATTAAATCTAATTGTTTTAAACTGATAAAAACAATCAGAGTATCCCAGTTTTTTTATTACATGGCGTCTTTATTGACCGCTTTGTTACGCGCATCTTCTTTAGAGATAATACCACGTTCCACCATCTCTTTTAGATTTTGATCCAGCGTCTGCATTCCTATCCCCTGACCTGTCTGGATAGCAGAATACATTTGTGCAATTTTATTTTCACGAATCAGGTTTCGTATTGCTGGTGTACCAATCATAATTTCATGCGCTGCCACCCGACCACCGCCGATTTTCTTTAGCAGAGTCTGGGCAATTACCGCACGAAGGGATTCAGAAAGCATCGCCCGTACCATATCTTTTTCTGCTGCCGGAAACACATCAACGATACGGTCAACGGTTTTTGCAGCAGAACTGGTGTGCAACGTTCCGAATACCAGATGACCGGTTTCTGCTGCCGATAATGCCAGACGTATGGTTTCAAGGTCGCGCATCTCGCCCACCAGAATAACATCCGGATCTTCACGTAATGCAGAACGTAATGCTTCACTGAATCCCATGGTATCGCGATGTACTTCACGCTGATTCATCAGGCATTTTTTACTTTCATGCACAAATTCTATCGGATCTTCAATGGTGAGAATATGGCCATAATCATTTTCATTCACATGGTTTACCATCGCTGCCAATGTCGTCGACTTACCGGAACCAGTCGGCCCGGTGACCAGCACAATGCCTCGCGGTGTATTGGCGATATCTTCAAAAATTTTCGGTGCTCCCAGCTCTTCGAGAGTCAAAATCTTTGAGGGGATGGTACGAAACACCGCTCCAGCCCCGCGGTTATGATTAAACGCATTCACACGAAAACGTGCCAACCCTGGAATTTCAAATGAGAAATCCACTTCCCAGTATTCCTCAAAGGTTTTTCGCTGCTTATCATTCATGATGTCATACACCATCGCATGAATTTCTTCATGGGGCATCGCATCAATATTTATACGCCGAACATCCCCGTCTACCCGTATCATCGGTGGTAGTGCCGCTGACAGGTGTAAGTCAGATGCACCATTTTTCACACCAAACGCCAGTAATTGTGCAATATCCATT
>CAZHEA010000054.1:0-21814 GCA_964531165.1 uncultured Thiotrichaceae bacterium | reverse complement strand
TGCACTAAAGCCTGGTGTGCAGGTGATTGCGCCATGGCGTGAGTGGGATTTAAATTCCCGTGAATCGCTGATGAATTATGCAAAAGAGCATGGTATTGACGTGGACTTCGCACAGAAAGCTAAAGCGGACAAGAAAAAGTCACCGTATTCAATGGATGCCAATTTACTGCATATCTCCTATGAAGGAGATATTCTGGAAGATCCATGGGCAGAAGCCGAAGATGATATGTGGCGCTGGTCGGTATCGCCTGAAAATGCACCGGATGTGGCGACTTATATTGAGCTTACTTACGAGAAAGGCGATATCGTAGCTATTAATGGCGAGGCCATGAGCCCGGCTACAGTGTTGGAAAGTCTTAACAAGCTGGGTGGTGATAATGGTATCGGGCGACTCGATATTGTTGAAAATCGCTATGTTGGCATGAAGTCACGCGGTTGTTATGAAACACCGGGTGGCACGATTATGCTTAAAGCTCACCGGGCAATAGAGTCGCTGACGCTGGATCGTGAAGTCGCGCATCTAAAGGATTCACTGATGCCAAAATATGCGGAGCTGATTTATAACGGATTCTGGTGGAGCCCAGAGCGTGAGATGATGCAGAAAATGATTGATGAGTCACAGTACTATGTTAATGGTGATGTGCGTCTTAAACTTTATAAAGGTTCAGTTTCGGTGGTCGGCAGACGTTCAGAGAATGATTCGTTGTTTGATGAAAAAATTGCTACATTTGAAGATGACGATGGGGCTTATGACCAGAAAGATGCCGCTGGATTTATTAAACTTAATGCATTGCGGTTACGTATTGCAGCGAAGCGTAATAAATAAAAGCACTTAAGTGCTCTATAGCAATCAAGGTATTTAAACTCTTAAATGCTTTGATTTCTATCAATATCACAGGCAAAACCCATTACATTTGTTTAGTCGTGAGTTAATGTTAACGGTTAAACAGCTGATATTACTTTTGCTGCTTACAAGCCGTTCGAAATCCATCGGTATAATACTGTAAAAACCACTTAATAGTGGCGCGTCATGGTCTATACTCTTATAGTATAAATTAATGCACCAATGCAGAGGGAGAATGGGTTTGTGCGCATCGTGCAGCATTAAAAAGATGATCATAATATTCAGTTCATTGCTGGGCTTAGTGTTATGGGTTTCTATAGCAAGTGCAAAATACACCGGATTGAATAGGATACTCGTTGACACGCAATGGTTAATACAACATCAGCAAGATCCGGATCTGCTGGTTGTTGATGCAAGGAGTGCAGACGATTTTAAGGCTGGCCATATTCCTGGTGCCGTAAATATACCCGTTTCTGATACATTTAATCCTCTGGTGCATATCGATAAAGTCGGCAATATAAAATATATTGCCGCTCTGTTTAGCCGCGCAGGGGTTCATAATGACAATGCAGTTGTCATTTATGATGGTAATACTTATATCGATGCGGGTAGGGTGTTCTGGGTTTTTGAAGTCTATGGACATAAAAATGTAATGTTGCTTAATGGTGGCATACAGGGCTGGTTGAAATATTCACAGCAGACACTAAGTCAGAAAGCCATTAAACTTCGACCATCAAAATATATACCGGCAATTGATCCGCAGCGATTTATTACGAAGTTCAGTATGCGTTTAGCGGTAGAAGATAAAGAGAAACTAATTATTGATACGCGATCTAAAGAAGAATATCTGGGTGAAAAATCAATAGCTGTTCGTGCAGGACATATTCCTAATGCAATTAATATTCCGTGGACAGAAAATTTTGTTGTAATTGATGGTGTACAAATGCTCAAGTCATTAGAGGACTTAAGAGAAATTTACGATCCGTTGGTAAAAAATAAACGCGTCATTTTATATTGTAACAAGGGTAAGCAGTCATCGTTTAGCTATACTATTATGCGACAGTTAGGGCATGATGCAGCGCATTACGATGGCTCGTGGTTTGAATGGGGAAATGATACAAGTTTGCCAATTGAAACAAATAATTTTAATAACTAATCTAAAATATCATTCACTTTTTATATGTCATTTAGCCTAAATAATATACCCATTAAATATAAGCTGATTTTTTCAGTATATGTTGCATTGTTTATCATTATTACAGTTAGCTTCAGTTTTATGATTGCACAGGAAGTTAATAATAAAAATAATGAGCTGGTTGTTGAAGCAAAAGTGTTTAATAAGTTTTTTAGCCAGGATTTTGTTGCTATTGTGGCATTTGATGATGTTGATGTAGAGACTGATGTCACGTCACGTTTACAGGCTTTAAAAAAAATACAGGCTCTAACCATATATAATGAGAAACGTCAGCCGGTATTCTTTTATAAGCAGAGTGGCTTTGAACAAAATATTAGCTTGCCTGATGAATGGGGCTTTGAGCTGCAACATGATTTTATTGATCACTCACTATTGCTGTTTGATTCGTTAGAATATCAGGGAGGCGAGTACGGTTATATTTTTATTCAGTTATCGACTGAAAAAATTAATGAAACATTAAACAGAAAACTACACGAAGCAGCTGTTATCTTATTTGTTATGTTGCTGGCTTCGTTATTATTGGCGTGGATGATTCAGCAGTATTTTTCAAACCCTATTCAACAGTTAGCGCAGGCACTCAGGGTCGCAGCACAAACACTTGATTATTCGTCGCGTCTTCCGAATACGCGCAAAGATGAAATTGGTGATTTATTTAGAGGCTTTAATAATCTACAGGAAAAAATTGAAGAAGAAAAAAAATCACTACATGATCAGCAGTTTGCATTTGATCAGCACTCCATTGTGGGTATAACAGACTCAAACGGGACTATCACTTATGCAAATGATCTGTTTGTAAAAATCAGTGGTTATAGTATTGGTGAGCTGATTGGTAAAAATAATCGAATTTTAAAATCATCATATCATGATGCAAGCTTTTATCAGGACATGTATCAGACGATTAGTGCCGGTGAGATATGGTCGGGTGATATTTGCAATAAAGCGAAAGATGGGCATGAGTACTGGGTCGCGACAACCATCGTGCCTTTTATGGGAGAGTCAAAAAAGCCTCTGAGCTATATGGCAATGCAAACAGATATAACTGTGCAGAATAAAGCTGAAGCAAACTTAGCCCGGGCGCAGCGCATGGTACATATCGGCAGCTGGGAGCTGGACTTAATTAGAAATGATTTGCACTGGTCTGCTGAAGTTTACCGGATTTTCGAAATAGATTCGAATCAGATTTCACCAACCTATGATACTTTTATGGGAGTCATTCATCCGGATGACCGAAAAAAGGTTAGCGATGCTTATGAACTGTCACTGATAAGTCGTCAGCCCTACGAAATAGAACACAGATTATTAATGAAAGACGGCAGGGTTAAAATAGTAAAAGAGCAGTGCGAAACCTATTTTGATGAAACCGGAAAGGCCATAACATCAATTGGTGTGGTGCATGATATTTCTAATAGCAAGTATACAGAAGAAGCCCTGCGCCGATCTCAGAAAATGGATGCGGTAGGTCAGTTGACCGGGGGTATTGCTCATGATTTTAATAACATTATGGGTATTATTTTAGGTAATGTTGAGCTGCTGGAATTACAAAACATATCAGATGAAAAAATACTGAGTCGTATTCAGCCGATTAAAATCACGGCTCAACGCGCTGCAAAATTAACCAAACAACTGTTGGCTTTTTCTCGACGCAAAGCTGAGCAGCTGACTATTACCAGTATTAATAGTCAGCTGGTTAGTATGAAAAGTCTGATTGAGTATTCTGTAACACCTGAAATAGAAGTTGGTTATACGTTTGCAGACGATTTATGGTTGACAAAAATTGATCTTGGCGATTTTCAGGATACGATTGTTAATATTGTTATTAATGCCCGTGATGCGATGAGTCGCAATGGTAGCTTAAAGATAGAAACTCGAAATTGTTATCTGGATGAAAAATATTGTATTCATAACCCTGGTGTTGTCGAAGGTGATTATGTTGAAGTTATAATAAGTGATAACGGGCAGGGTATTGCAACTGATCTTCTGCAGCGCATTTTTGAACCTTTTTATACGACTAAAGCTGAAGGCAGTGGCACCGGGCTTGGTCTGGCAATGGTATTTGGTTTTGTTGAACGCTCCAAAGGCCACATAAAAGTTTATTCTGAAATTGATATTGGAACTACATTTAGAATATATTTACCCAGATCTTATGGCGAAAATATTAACTCCACTACAGCTGAAACTGCGACAGGTAAATCTCTGCCAAAAGGTAGTGAAACAATTTTAGTTGTTGATGATGAAGAAGGGTTACGTAATCTGGCAAATGATAGTTTGCAAATATTGGGTTATAAAGTGCTAACCGCGGCGAATGGTAAAGAGGCACTGGATGTACTGAAAAAACATCCACATATTGATCTGTTGTTTAGCGATGTGGTTATGCCGGGTGGATTAAACGGTTATGAATTAGCAGAGTTTGCTGAATCAAATTATCCGCAGTTAAAAATACTATTAACTTCTGGGTACACTTTAAAGGCGGTTGATAAAAATGATCATTCACAGATGAAGTGGTCAAGGTTTGAAAAAGGTTTGTTAAGTAAGCCGTACTCCCGACAGGATCTGGCAAACCGGATACGCAAAATACTGGACTAGAGTAACTATGCAGAACGTAAAAGTATATCTAATAGATGATGATCCCGATATGGTTGAGCTGCTTAGCGAAGTTGTTGAGTCAATTGGCTTAAACCCTCTGGGCTACACCATGGCAAGTGTATTTTTTGAACAGGTAAGTGTGTTTACAGATGGGTCTATTTTGATTCTTGATTTAAATATGCCGGAGATGGACGGTATAGAAGTCATGCGTCGGCTAGCAGGCATGGATAACCCGCCGGCACTAATTCTGGTGAGTGGCCATGATGCAGGTGTGTTGCATTCGGCAGAAAAGTTATGTCAGGCGCATGAATTGGAGCTGATTGCATCACTGGGTAAGCCGTTATCATTAGATACGTTACGAAACTTATTGGAAACGCACATTAATCGAAAATTTGTTGAGAATGCTCAGCAGAATAATTTAAATGAAATTAAAATTACACCTTTTCAAATTAAGCAGGCCATAATTAACGAAGAGTTTGTTTTGCATTATCAACCACAGATTGCAGTTGCTACTGGTATGCTTACCGGGGTGGAAGCTTTAGTGCGTTGGCAGCATCCGGTTCATGGATTAGTTTATCCTGATCATTTTATTGCAATGGCAGAAAAAAACAATTTAATTGGTCTGTTAACCCAATGGATAATAAAGGATGTTGTTAACCAGGAAAGTGTGTGGCAAAAAAAAGGTTTAACAATAACTGTTTCAGTTAATATTTCAGCTGAAAACATTACCAGTCTGGCTTTGCCTGAACAATTAACCGCCATGCTGGAAGCCAGTCAGCTTGACCCTACCCGTTTAATTTTAGAAATAACTGAAAGTGCGCTAATGGGTGAGCTGGTGACATCGCTGGATATATTAACGCGCCTACGTTTAAAAGGTTTAAATCTTTCTATTGATGATTTTGGAACCGGATTTTCATCTTTATCTCAGTTGCATCGAGTGCCATTTACAGAGTTAAAAATTGATCAGAGTTTTATCAGTAATTTAAATGCCGATGATGTGGCACGGGCGATTGTAGACACCTGCATTGTTCTCGGGCATAAGCTTAATATGAAGGTAGTTGCAGAAGGCGTAGAGGACGGGGAGACGCTTGAGCAGTTAAGGATAATGGGCTGTGATGTGGCGCAGGGATACTATGTTAGCCGGCCATTAGCTGCTGATGCTCTGGTGGACTGGTTGAGAGAGCGACATTAACATCAATATTTGAGTGACATTGATGTTAATGTTTGCGTATATGAAAATTTAAACTTCGTCATTCCTGTGAGGGCATATTGCTGCCCGGAATAAAATTCGTAGACTAATGATGTTTCAAATACTGAATGAAGATTAAACTAACTTGTTATTTTGGTCAGCTTGTAGCTGGAATCCAGTGACTGAGATTAAAGTCACTGGATACGGTGAAGAATTAGCAGAGTGGCAGGGTATTTAAAATTATTTGACAGCAATGAAACGAATTATAAAAATGCTAATATTTCAGCTTCAATATCATTCTTATCAATCACTATTTTTTGAGCAATGTCTTTTTCAAACAAGTCGCTAATAACCGCTGGTATTTCTATGCCGGCTTCTTTGGAAATTGATTTAAGTGCATCTATGTCGTTAGCATCTTCTTCGCCGGTTAGTGCATTAGCAATGACCGGTGAAAACTTAGTCCATTCGGCAGTTGAATAAACAATGGTTTTTAAGGGTTTGTCGCGACAGGTTTCGTAGGCTTTGAAACAGGTTGCGGTGTGTGGGTCCATTAAATAACCTTTTGCAAAAGCCTCTTTAATATATTTTTTACCTTCATCGTCGGTGCAATAGTCGGCAACAAAAATATTCTGTAAACTGCTAACTTCATCGTTAGTTAATTGATAATAGTTTTCGCTGTCCAGTTGTTGCATTAATTCACTGGTGCGTGATTCGCCGAATAAATCAAATAAAATGCGTTCGATATTAGATGACTTTAAAATATCCATGGCAGGAGACGTGGTGGCAATGACAGATGTGTTACGTAAATCATAAGAACCGGTTCTAATCAGTTGAGTTAAAATATTATTATTGTTTGATGCAATCAGTATTTTTTCTACCGGTAGCCCCATGCGCATAGCATAGTAACCACCCAGTGCATTACCAAAATTACCGCTGGGCACATTTAGATAAATATTGTCGCCTAGTGTAATCGCATTTTGGCGTACTAGTTCAAGGTAAGAATGAATGTGGTAAATCGTTTGAAAAATAATGCGTCCGAAATTAACTGAATTAGCTGCTGACAGAAAGATATTTTTTTCCTGTAATTTTTGCTTAAATGTCGCCGAGCCGAGTAGCTGTTTCAGTGCGCTTTGTGCATCATCAAAATCGCCGTGGATGCCGATGACCTTTAAATTTGTTGCGTCTTCAGTCACCATTTGCAGGCGCTGTACATCGGAGGTGCCACCGTCCGGGTACAGGCAGGCAACCTGTACATTGTCGCGGTTTTTAAATGTTTCTAACGCGGCTGGGCCAGTGTCGCCGGAAGTGGCGGCAAGTATTAAGTAGTTTTCATTTCGTTTCTGGGCTATTGCTGAAAGCACCATGCCGAAAGGTTGCAGGGCCATATCTTTAAAGGCACGGGTCGGGCCGTGGTATAGCTCGCTGACATATAAATCGTCATATACTTTATTAACCGGCACCGGATTTTTCGGGTCATCGAATGCATCGTATAAGTTCAGGGCTTTTTCAATAACATCCTGCTCGATATCGATTTCAAATGCAGCGAGGACGTTTCTGGCTAACGATTTATAATCTTTATCCAGATGATCCTGTAGAAAACCCTGTCCAAGGTCGGGCAGTGATTCCGGTGAATAGATACCGCCAAATGAAGAAATGGGACTTAAAATTGCTTCAGAAAAATTAATATGGGTTGGACGTTGTCCATCATTGCCGCGGGTTTCGATAAATTTCATGGGGTCTCGTAGCCAAACATTTAACAGGGTTGGGGATTATAACGAAATTGCCGCGGTATTTCATGGTGGAATTTCAATATACCCCGACTGACTGAGGCACCAGTCATTAAATTTGTAGAAGCAAGCTTCAGCTCGCGATCAGGTAGTGGGTGCGTATTACAGCAAAAACACTGTAGCTAGCCCGAGAAAGGCTAGTAATCCAACAATGTCCGTAATTGTGGTCAAAATCACACTCCCCGCAATGGCTGGGTCTATATGCATTTTTTTAAGCATAATCGGAATCGCGACTCCGGAAGCCGCGGCAAAGATTAAATTAATAATCAGGGCAGCAGCAATCACCAGACCGACTGAATAATCGTCAAACCACAGGGTGGCAATGGCGGCAACGACCACTGCCCAGATGACGCCGTTAAATAGTCCTACCATCACTTCTTTATTGAATACCCAGCGCCGGTTACTACGGCTGATTTGCCCCAGTGCCATACTGCGAATAACCAGGGTGATGGTCTGGCTGCCGGCTATGCCCCCCATGCTGGCGACTACATTCATTAATATGGCAACGGTGACGACCTGTTCCAGAGTCGACTCAAAATTACTGACCACCCATGAAGCCAGAAAGGCGGTGATCAAATTAATGCCGAGCCAGACGGCACGTCGTTGGGAGCTGGGGAGTACCGGTGAAAACAGGTCTTCTTCATCGTTCAAGCCGGCCATACTTAATACCGAGTGGTCAGCTTCTTCGCGAATAACGTCAACCACATCGTCAACGGTGATACGTCCGAGCAGCATATTGTTGCCATCGACGACCGGTGATGAAATTAAATCCCGGTCTTCAAACACCATTGCCACATCGTTGTCTTCCATATCAGATGGGATCGGCTTAATGGTTTCATCCATCACGTCACCGACAATATTGCCCGGCTCGGTGATGAGTAACTGTGAAAGTGGCAATACGCCCAGATAGTGGTTATCCCGGTCGACCACAATCAGATGGTCAGTTTGTTTGGGAATGTCACCCAGCAGACGTAAATAACGTAATACCACATCCAGTGTCACCTCTGGACGAATGGTGATGGTGTCGGTGTTCATCATGCCACCGGCACTGTCTTCCGGGAATGACAGTACTGACTCCAGCATTTTACGGTGCTGGCTGTCGAGAGAATGTAGAACCTGATCGATGACCGTATCCGGCAATGACTGCACGAAGTCGGCAGAATCATCAACCTCAAGATCTTCAGCAACCTGTACCAGCTGCTGCGGCGTCATATCTTTGATTAATCCATGTCTAATTTCATCGCCCAGATTAATCAGTACTTCGGCTTCCAGATCTTTGGAAATGAGCGGCCAGATGATTAAACGTTCATTGGCGGGCAATGATTCAATCAGGTGAGCAATTTCTGCAGGGTGCAGGGCATTGAGCATGCCACGGGCATGGTGCAGGGTTCCGGACTCCAGCGCATCAGATAGAGTCTGTAATTGCCGTGCGGTTTTTTCGGTGATATCGGTGCTGCTGTCTACCATGTTAATTTAAGCCCGGTGCATGGTTTATTATTAAGTATGATTTTATAGAAGTATTGTGACTAAGTGTAGTGGAAAAGTCGGGTGCGAAAACAGAATTAGAGAAATGTCTGTTTTGTTGGCTTATTTATCGTTGGTTTAAGCCGGTCTGTTTCATTAGTTTCCATACCGTCATCAGCCGGGTTGGGGTTGATAAAGCCAAATTTAACCAATAACCGATAGCCCAGCAAGCACATTATCAACAAGCTGTATAACCAGGCATCATAAACACCGACTTTGCTTAACCACCAGTAATGGATAATGGCGGTAATTGCGATAATATAAATTAACTTATGAATACGTCGCCAGTTTTTTCCTAGTTTGCGCATCATTCTGTTGGTGGACGTAATCGCTAGTGGAATCAGTAAAATCATGCTTAGCATGCCGGCAACGATATAGGGTTTTTCTTCTATGTCTGAAATAAACCATTCCCACTCAAATGCGAGATCCAGAGAAAAGTAAATGCTGACATGTATTAATGCATAAAAAAAGCTATACATGCCAATCATCCGTCGGCACCGCATCAGCCAGTTCCAGTCCGCGAGGCGCTTACCATCTTTACAGTGTATAGCGGTACAAATTTTTGCCAGATAGTGGCGTGCAGGGGTGATGCTCAGGGTGATAATTAAGATAAGTAATGCGGTATTGCCGGATGTGCGTTCAAGCTTCTGTAACGGATTAACGCCCAGTGTCTGATTATAATAATGCCATAGAGTAGTAACTGCAGGAAGTAATAAAAGTAGCCAGATTGAACGCCAGATAAAAAGTGGATGTTGCTTTAACAAACTAACAGGATGCATTAATAATTTACTGATAAATCCATCCCCTTATATAAATGTGCTACCTGATCAGCATAGCCATTAAATATAAGTGTACGTTTTTTGCGCAGCTCACCAATGCGATTTTCTCTTTTCTGGCTCCAACGCGGATGAGCTACCTGTGGATTTACATTGGCATAAAAACCATACTCTGAAGTCGCGGCTAAATTCCAGCTGGTCTGCGGCTGTTCTTTTAATAAACGAATATGAGTGATGGCTTTGGCACTTTTAAAACCATATTTCCAGGGCACGACCAGTCTGAGCGGCGCACCATTTTGAGCGGGTACATTTTTGCCGTACATGCCCGTCGCCATAAAAGTGAGCGGATGATAGGCCTCGTCTAATCGTAGCGCTTCGCGATATGGCCAGTCCAGCGAGTTTTGTCGCTGGCCTATCATTTCTTCGGGCCTGAGTAAGCTGACAAATTCAATGTATTTAGCATCACCGGTTGGTTGCACTAAATCGAGTAGTTTGCATAATGAAAACCCCTGCCAGGGAATAACCATCGACCAGCCTTCAACGCAACGTAACGGATAAATGCGATCCTGCTGCCCAAATTTTTTAATCAGTGATTCTATATCAAGGGTGATAGTGTTTTTTACCTCACCTTCAATGGTTAATGTCCAGGGTGTGGTTTTCAGTTCTTTGGCGAGCATGAATACCACTTCTTTATTAGTCGTGAATTCATAATAATTATTGTAACGGGTGATTTCATTCCATGAATTGGGTTTTAAATTTTGTGGATTTTTTAAATTATTAGAAGAAGTGTTGCACAGAGCTGAAGTCGCACCAGCAGTTAAAGAATTCCCTGCTAGTGCAGGGCCTAACAGTGCAGATCCTAAAGTCAGACCGAGCTGAGAAATAATTTTACGTCGATTTGTAAAATGTACTTCATCAGTAATCTGACTTTCAGTGTATTGATTAAAATGTGATTTTTTATTCATCGCGAATACTAAAATTGATGATATCCAGATATGATATTAATCACTATCTAAGAGTCTTGATAAACATAATAACCGAAGCTATATCAGACTCTGATAGATCATCACCAAAAGGAGGCATGCGTGGAGAGCGACCCATTTCACTTCCGCCTTTATGTATTAATTCGCTCAGATACTTATCTGGAGCACGGCTCAGTGTCAGGTTAAAGGGGGGCGGGTCTTTAATAATACGACTCATCTTTCCATCGCCCAATCCCAATGTGCCATGACATAAGGAACAGCGGCCCATAAAAATTCCCCGGCCTATTCGTAAAGAAGGTTTTAAATTAGCAGAAATTTTGCGCAGTAATATCATGGCTTTTTCAGTATCCGATCGCAGATAAATAACAAAGTCTATTACCGATTCCATCTGCGCAAGTGTTAGCTCATCACCCCACGGAGGCATTTCGTTACTGACAGGTTTGTTTGCAGACTTTTCTGTTAATGTGCCGCCACCATAACGAATCACTTTGCCAACATCACTGACTGATTCACCGTGCCTGGGTTGAAGTAAATTGGTGTTGGGGTAGTCTTTAATTGAAAGAGATAGTACGCCTTCTCCTAGTCCATCAGTACCGTGACATAATGCACATCTGTTTTGAAAAACAGTAGCACCATACTCAAAGCAGGATTTTCCTTCTAGTCCACATTCATCAGCAGAGCCCGCATATAAAGAAAAGCTACAAACAAGCCCGATTATAATACCTATAGTTAAACGCATAGTTATGTCACCGTTAATGTAGTTGTTTACTGGACATCAATTGTCATTTGCATTTTCGGATGTATTGCACATTCAACCTGAATTTTTCCCGGCTTATCAAAGGTTATCTTTTTAGTTGAACCCTTTTTATAAGACCCTAAATCAAAGGTTTTGTCTGCGGACAAACTGAACACATTATGAAAGAAAGGGTCCTGATTAGGGAAGCTGACAGTATCACCGACTTTTATCTGTAATGTTTTAACGGTGAAAGATTTGTTTTTTTGAGCGACTTCAAACTCAGCTGCATAAGCTCCCTGGGTTATAAATGCCAAAAATACAAGTGCTGTCATAGCGGTTAGTTTATTCATTGTCTATCTCCAGCGTAAATTACGCTTTAAAGTTAAGTTAATAATATTTATCGTGGCAGCTCAGGTAATGTTACTGCTTTATAAGGTGATGTCAGGGTATGTAAAAAGGCAACGACAGCCTGTTTTTCTTCGCTTGATAAGTTAATCTTTTCCATGCTTGGCGAAAGGTTGGTTTTTACTTCACCGCCTTTAGAGTAATGATCGACAACCTCTTCGAGAGTTGCTGCAGAACCATCATGAAAATAGGGTGCAGTCCGGTCTATGTCGCGTAAAGTTGGTGTTTTAAATGCACCTTTCATTAAACCTAACGGGCGTTGAGCATAGCGCCCCATATCCGGGTTTTTATTGCCCCATGATTTCAGGCCCAAGTTGTGAAAACCATAATCGCTGAAGTTAGGCTCGGAGTGGCAGGCGACACATTTTGCTTTGCCAACAAATAGTTTAAAGCCTTTTATTTGTTGTGAAGTAAGTGCATTTTTATCACCTTTAACCCAGTTATCAAATGGTGATGTGTTGCTTATCACTGTACGTTCATATGATGCAAGGGCTTTTTTTACTGTATTAGCATCAATTTTTTCACCGGGAAATGTTTTCGCAAATTCTTTTTTGTAACTTTCATTGCTATTTAACCAGGTAAATAATTTTTTGGTATCCATATTCATTTCAACGGTGGCTTCCATGGGGCCCATAGCCTGATCTTCGAGTGAGTTTTTTCGACCATCCCACATTTGTATATCATTAAAGCCAGAATTTATGATTGTAGGAGAAGCACGTCCTAATACTTTGCTTTTTACACCTTTAGCTGTGGGTAAGGCATCCGACCAGCCAAACATCGGATTATGGCAGGTTGCACATGACATATTCCCATCACCGGACAGGCGAGGATCAAAAAATAATTTTTTACCCAGTGCAATTTTTTCAGGTGTTAATGGGTTGTCAGCCGGTTGCGGAGGTACGTCGGCTAACAACCATTTTTGTAAACTGCTATGCCGGGCTTTAAAAACATAATTTTCATCCGCCTGAATAAGGGGCGAGCCGAGCAGTAAGCCAGCACCTAAAGCCAGTTTAAAAGTTCTGGATAGTTTTTTTAACAAAAGATTCATTTTATTACTCCGGCAGAGGGGTGTTAAGTTTTGAAAAAACTGACTTCAGCTGCCAGTTCAGTTGCAGCGTGATTAAGGTGTTCCGAATGGGTGTGTAATATTGTTGATTTGGCACTATTTTCTTCGGCTACCGAATTAAGTTCATCTACCGCATGAACAATGCGTCCAGTGGCTTCTTTTTGGGTTTCCAGTAATGCCAGCATCTCCTGCATTGAGGTACTGATATTCTGGGCCTGATCTAAACTGGTACTGCTTTCATCAGATGCTTTTTGTAACAGGTCGGCATTTTCATCAACCTGTTCGCGGGCACTTTCTAGTGAGTTAACCGTATTGTCTATACTGGTAGTAATGCCACTTACCAGAGCAGAAATTTCTTCAACTGCATCAGTTGTACGTCGCGCCAGTGAACGAACCTCATCAGCAACTACTGCAAAACCGCGACCTTGCTCACCGGCTCTCGCCGCTTCAATTGCCGCATTTAATGCCAGTAAATTGGTCTGTTCAGATATGCCGCTAATGGTCTGGGTAATGGTTTGAATTTTACCCACAATATCTGCCAGTTCCCGGCTTTGCACAGAGGTTTGTTCCATGTCCTGTTTGAAGCTGCTGAAATTCGTGAGGGTTTTTTTAATTTGTTTGACTGAATTAGAGGTGGCATTGGATGTAATCTGTGCATATTCAAATGCACCTTTTGCCTGATCTACAACTGTATCAGCGGTTTGTGCAACCTGACGTGTATCGTCTGCAATACGCGATACATTATTATCTATGGTGCTGGTGACCAGACCTAAATCACGGGCTATCTGGGTTACTTCTGATGACTCTACGGAAACTTTATCTGAAGCACTCGTCATTTGTTCCAGCATATCCGCCAGTTTTTCCATTGTCGTTGACAGTGATAAAATCGTGCGTCCTATCTCGTCACCACTATGTCCATCAAGACTTATTTTTTTGGTTAAGTCGCCATTGGCTAAAGCGGTCATTGACTCTTCAATCTGGATTAGCGGGCGACTCATCATTCTTGCCGCCGCTAAAGCAATAATGAGGCCGACGACAACACCGGCGGCGAAAAGTAAGCCAAGAATTTGAATGATTTTTTGGGACTGCTGCTTTGTGATGGCAACCTTGTCGATTAATTCCTGTTGTGCTTTCACTACCAGAGCTTGAGCCAGGTTTGAAATTTTTAAAAATTCAGATTCTATTTTTTCTGCCTGTTTTAAAGCTTCGTCATCTTCATTTGCTCGTGCTTTGCCAATAATAGACATTTGTTTAGGGCGTAACTGGCTGAGCATTTTTTCAAGTAGTAAAACATCATTATCATTATTAAAAGATTCTTTAAGACTATCGATTGCTTCATCCATGCCTGCGCCGCCGCGGATAGATGCAATAGCGGCTTTGCGAATATGCATGGGATCATTAGCAGCGATTACAGATTGTACGGCTCGGTCCATGCTGAGTATGGCAACCCTTGCAGTGCTGGCAGCATCAATTCTTTTGGCGGTAAGGTGGACTGCTGATTCAAACTGATCGTTTTGTTTTAACAGTATATAACCGGCGATAACAATTAAAATAACTAAACTTGAGAGAAACAACCCTGCAACACTAATGATTTTTCTTTTTAAACTTAAATTACGCCACATATAATTTCATCCAGCCCATTTTTACATCATTTAATATTATTAGGTATCTAGTGAGTATAGGTAATAAAAAGAAATTTGCGCTGCTTTTACGGAGAAATATACAGTTGTAAAGGCTGGCGATTAAGTGTTTGTTTTTTCGAAGTTTATTGTTTTCTAGTGCAAGGAACTAGTGAGCGACGTTAAGAAAACTGACGATTTAACTCAGCCACCGAATTTTTAATTTCTGCGGGGTTAGTCAGGTTTAATATTTGTTCGCTTAACGGGCGTAGTTTAGCGATTTCACTGTGATTAATTATATGCTTAACATCCAGTAAACTGTTGGCCTGTACACTAAAGCTTTGTAAACCCATACCAAGTAGCAAGCGGGTGTACTGTGTATCCGACGCCATTTCTCCACACATAGAAACTTGAATGCCCTGTGTCTCACCTGCATTAAGTGTCATCTGTATGAGTTTTAAAACCGCCGGGTGTAACGGGTTATATAAATAGCTGACTTCATCATCAATGCGGTCAAAGGCCAGTGTGTACTGAATTAAGTCATTGGTACCAATAGATAAAAAATCAAGTTTCTGCGCCAGACTATCTGCTACCAGTGCAGCAGAAGGTACTTCAATCATAGCGCCGATTTTTATATTGGCATCAAAACGCACGCGGCGTGATTTTAATTCCACTTTGGCTTGTTCTATTAATTCTAAAGCCTGCTCCAGCTCAGAAATACAACTGATCATAGGAATCATCATGCAGGCAGGGCCATAGCCGGCAGTGCGTAAAATAGCTTTAATCTGTGGTAAAAACAACAGTTGCGGGTCTTTCAAGCAACGTCTGATAGCACGTAACCCCAGTGCCGGGTTATGAATGAGCGGGCCGTGCTGGGTCGTGTCTGCAAGTTCTTTGTCGGCACCTAAGTCGGTGGTGCGAATGGTGAGTAAGTGACCTTTAAGTGAACGCAGTGCGCGGCGGTAGGTTTCAAACTGTTCTTCTTCACTGGGCATGTCATTGTGTTCAATAAATAACATTTCAGTTCGATACAGACCGACGCCGGTATGATCATGTTGGCGCAAGATGCGTACGTCGGCAGGCCGGTCAATATTGCCGAGTAAACTGATTTTTAAGCCATCTGTTGTTTGCGCAGGCTTGTTTTTTAAATCAAATAATTTTTTGCGTCGTTGTCGTTCATCACGGATTAAACTTTTAAAAGCCGAGAGCTCTTTACGTTGTGGATTTAAATGGATTTTTCCAGTGTTACCATCCAGTACAATCAGTTCATTAGCTTGAATTAAATGTTTTGCATTGTGTACACCAACAATGGCGGGTATGCCTAAGTTGCGGGCAAGTATTGCCGTATGCGACAAGGGACCGCCGTATTCGGTAATAAAGCCGGCAATTTTCTGATGTTGCATTAACAGGGTGTCGGCGGGGGTTAAATCATCGGCGACAATAATTCTATCTTTTAAGCGTTCGCTTAATTTCTCAATGCCGGTTTTATCCGCATCGTCACTAAACTCCGGCGCATTCATTAAACAGCGCTGAATTCGTTCAGTGACATGAATAATGTCATCTCTGCGAGTTTTTAAATATGCATCATCCATGTCATCAAATACTTTTACAATGCGTTCAACCTGCACCTGCAAAGCCCATTCTGCATTACATAAGCGGGCGCGAATGTGGCTTACCGTATCTTCATATAAAACCGGGTCATCGAGCATTAGTAAATGAGTGTCAATAAACAAGGTGATGTCGTGAGGGGTTTCACTGGAAATAGTATTTTTAATATTGGTTAGTTGTTGCTGGGCTTTTTCGCGTGCTACTTCAAAACGTTTAACTTCATCGTCTGCATCATATTTAGAAATGGAATATTCTAAAACTTCAGGTAGCTCACGATAAAAAACATAAGCCGGTCCAATGCTTATGCCTTTTGATACGCCGATACCCTGAAGTGTGTTAGACATTAATTATTCGTCCTCATCAAAACGATTATTGATTAAAGCTGACAGTGCATCTACACAGTCTGTCGCATCATCGCCCTCGATATGCAACGTGATAAAGCTGCCTTTACCGGCGGCTAACATCATTACCCCCATAATACTTTTGCCATTTATGCGCTGGCCATTTTTTTCAACATCAACATGACTGGAAAAAGCGGATGCAATGCTAACAAATTTAGCTGCAGCTCGGGCATGTAACCCCAGCTTATTAATGATTTCGATATCCTGATTTATTGCACTCATGTTTTTTCATTCATTAGTGCATTCACATAATAAAATGCCGTCGTGGCCACCACTAACGGCTTTTAATGCCATGCTTTGTATATTGAGTTGGGGATAATTTAAAATGCGCACCAGCATCGGTAAGTTTAATCCCGCTACCAGTGTGCAGTTAAAATCATGACCTAACTGTTTGCCGATATTAGACGGAGTTGAGCCATATATGTCGGTGAGAATAAGTACGCCGTTACCGGTATCGAGGATGTTTATATATTCTTTTGCCTGATTTAAAATTTCAGTAACTGACGTGTCTAATGGTACCTCGAGAGCGCGAGTCGCTAATGGGCAGGTGTCGAGCATTTTTTTTGCAGTTTCTAATAAACTCGATGCGATATTCTGGTGGGTGATAAGGAGTAATCCGACGCTCATGATTTTTTTATTTTCTTCTTTAATCAGTTTAGTTTTTGTGTCGGAGCAGGCTAAAGTAAACTCCGCTAGTTTATTTATTTATTCGTTTATTGTTCCATCTCTCGGTGTCTAAGTGAGACGGCGGGAAATTTTTTCTGAAAATAGTTGTTTAGCTGTTCTGCTATATATACCGAACGATGTTGACCGCCTGTGCAACCAATTGAGATGGTTAAATAGTAACGGCTTTGTTCGGCAAATTTAGGTATCCAGTATTCCATGAAATTTCGAATATGGCTATACATATCGATGACATCATTCTGGTTTTTGAAAAAATCCTGTACCTGCGGATCCTGTCCAGTCAGCGGTCGTAGTGCGGGTTCCCAGTGTGGATTGGGAAGGCAGCGCACATCGAAAACAAAATCAGAATCGGTTGGGGTGTTATGTTTAAAGCCAAACGACTGAATTAGAATAGAAAGTTCCTGGGGTGGCCGTGAAATAATACGGTCTTTCACTAATGCCCGTAGCTGGTGAACATTTGTATGGGTTGTGTCCAGACACAGGTCAGCATCCTGAGAAATTGGCATTAATAAATTACGCTCAATATCGATGGCTTCTGCCAGGGGGATGCCTTTGCGGGTAAGTGGATGCCGACGCCGGGTGTCACTAAAGCGTTTTATCAGTTCATTTATTTCTGCCTGAAAATAAATGACTTCTACTTCTATATTTTTATTTTTTATGGTTTCAATAATTTGCTTAAAACGTTTCAAGTCATTGGCATCGCTGCGGGCATCGATACCGACAGCTACATCTTCATAAATTTTTATTTGCTGGCTGTTTATATGGTCAGTAAAGTCAGCTAACAGGCCAAGAGGAAAGTTATCGACACAGTAAAGCCCCTCGTCTTCTAAGGTGTGCAGAGCTACTGTTTTTCCCGAGCCGGATAAGCCGCTTATAATAATTAATTTCATTTATTGGAAGACTGTCGTTTAGGTTGTTAAAGGTTATTAATTCTGGTCCTGCATGTGTTGCTGTTGTCGCTGAATAAAATCATCACTCGCATTATGACCATTTTCTATCAGTATGTGATTACGCACTGCAGCCTCTACCATGACGGCCAGGTTTCTTCCGGAGGCAACCGGTAGCTTTAGTTCTGTTACCGGTACGCCCAGAATCGTTTTAATTGCACGCGAGCCATACAGCCGGTCAAGTTGTTGCTGGTCCTGCGGGGTCATGCGCTCAAGATGAATAACCAGGCGTAAATATTTATTGGGTTTGATTGCGTTTTCACCGTACATGGCGCGAATGTCGAGTACGCCAAGTCCGCGAACTTCCATAAAGTTTTTTAATACTTCCGGGCAGCTACCATCGAGCAGGCTCGGGCCAATACGGGTAAATGTGGGGGCGTCATCAGCAATCAGGCGGTGGCCGCGGGTAATAAGTTCCAGTGCCAGTTCGCTTTTGCCGACACTGCTCTCACCGGTGATTAGAACGCCGCTGCCCATGACTTCCATGAACACACCGTGAATGGTGATTTTTTCTGCGAGTAAGTCGGACAGGTAAAAACGAATGGAGTCAATGAAATCACCGCTGTTCAGGTCGGTCTGTAATAGCGGCACCATTTTTTCATCGGCAAATTTTATAATTTTTTCGGGAACATTCTGGGCATCTGAAAAAACAACAGCGGCCGTGTGACGTGAAAAAATATCTCTTAATATGCTGTCCTGCTGCTTTTTAATATATTCCCATTCAGTGATGCCAATAACCTGAATGCGGTTGGGGTGAATTAAGTTTAAATGTCCCACCAGTGTGGATTGCTGATTGAGATGCAGGGAAACTTTAATCGGGCGAGTTGCATGTACATTACCTGCCAGCCATTTAATATCAATATTTTTTTGCAGGTGATGAAATAGATCGAGAGGGGTTATCTGTTCAACCATATCGGTTTAACCTGTGCACTCAGGAAGCTGCTTGTTGGGACTGGGTCCAGCCAGAAATGTTTTCAAACAGACTTTGGCTGGTTTCACAGTGACGCAGCTGATCGCAAAATGCTTTATCACTGAACATTTTTGCGAGGCTGGCGAGAACCTGTAGATGCTCATCAGTGCAGTGCTCGGGTACCAGCAAACCAAATATTAAATCGGCAGGTTTGGCATCAGGGCTGTCGAAGTCGACACCCTGTTCGAGTTTTACAAAACAGCCGAGGGTTATATCCAGCGGGGCCTGATCATCATTACCATGAAAGCGGCCATGTGGCAGAGCAACGCCATAGCCCAGGCCGGTAGAGCCCAGGCGTTCACGTTCGATTAGTTGGTGAAAAATATCCGTGGGATCAATGCCAATTGCACCTGAACCCAGTAGCTGACTAATAGATTCTAAGGCTCGCTTTTTGCTGCTAATGCCGCTCAGGCATTGAACACGTTCAGGTGTAATTAGTTGACTGATTTCCATGGTGTATTTTTCCGCTTACTCTTCGTCATCCACTGGTGGAACAGTGTCTTTCTGATGGTGGTCGGTTATTTTTTCTTTGTGTTTTTTAACCTGTCGATCGAGCTTGTCCGTCAAGCTGTCAATGGCTGCGTACATATTTTCTTCGGTGCTTTCGGCGAAAATATTATTACCACGCATATTGATTGTCGCCTCCGCTTTGTGACGGTTGCCTTCAACGGTGAGAATCACGTGGGTATTAGTGACCTTGTCGAAGTGACGCTCAATACGTTCCATTTTTTCATTTACATAGTTACGAAGTGATTCAGTAATTTCTATGTGGTGTCCAGTTAGGTTGAGTTGCATAAGGACTCCTTAGTTGCAATGCCGGCTATGCCAGGCGTTTACGTTCATTTGATGGTGGTATCATCATGGCTTCACGATATTTTGCCACGGTTCTACGCGCCACGTTTATGCCCTGATCGACCAGTAAGTTGGCAATTTTATTGTCACTTAACGGTTTACGGGGTTCTTCACTTTCAATCAGCTTTTTAATCATGGCTCGGATGGCCGTAGCTGAACATTCCCCGCCATCTGAGGTACCCACATGGCTGGAAAAGAAGTATTTGAATTCGAATACACCTTTAGGTGTATGCATATATTTCTGGGTGGTGACTCTGGAAATGGTGGACTCGTGCAGTTCAAGTTCCTCTGCAATCTCACGTAATACCAGTGGCTTCATGCCTTCTTCGCCATAGTCTAAAAATGTACGTTGATGTTCTACTATAGACGTAGCGACCCGCATTAAAGTTTCGTTGCGGCTCTGTAAACTTTTAATAAACCAGCGTGCTTCCTGCATATTGTTTTTCATAAAAGTGTTGTCGTCACTTTGTTTGCCGCGCTGAATATATGAAGCATAGGTCGAATTAATACGCAGTTTGGGTGCGGTATCACCATTTAGGCGAACATTCCAGCGGCCTTCTTCTTTGGTGACGAACACATCCGGTACCACGTATTGGGTGGAGCTTTGACTGATATTGCCACCGGGCTTCGGATTAAGGGTCTGAATAAACAGAATAATTTGTGCGAGTTCGTCATCACTGATTCGGTTATAACGTTTAAGCTTGGCGTAATCGTGATTGCCGAGTAAATCCAGATGATCTTTTACAATTTGGCGGGCTTTCTTCAGAGACGGGTTACTCTGGGTGTCGATGGGTTCCATCTGTAATAGCAGGCATTCTTTTAAATCGCGTGCTGCGACACCAATCGGGTCGAAGTGCTGAATTAAATTAAGTACCGCTTCGATTTCATCGAGCTCAATCTCCAGGTCGTTTACCAGTCCGGCATGAATGTCTTCTACTGATTCCTGTAGATAACCGTCATCATCAATACCGTCAATGATGGTTAGTGCAATGGTGCGGTCAATGTCACTCATGGTGGTGACCAGCAGCTGGTCGAGCAAGTGGTCGACGAGTGCGCAATCGGTGCTGCTCTGGTTTTCCAGAAATTCCCGCGCCTTGTCATCATCACCGGAGGAGGGAGCGTTACTGGTAATGGAGGGTTCGTATATATCATCCCATTGTGAGTCTACAGGCAGCTCATCCGGCATATCCTGCTGGCTGTTCAGGTCTACATCCTGTGCCGCGGCATCATTTTGCAGGTCAGTTATTTCCTGACCATTCAGATCATTACCATTAGCATCTGCTTCTTTGCCCTGATCGGCTTTCTGCTTGCTATCTTCTAACGGGTCTGATGAGGCGCTTTCTTCCTCAACTTCCAGCATCGGGTTGGATTCGAGTACTTCCTGAATTTCAGTTTGTAGCTCTAATGTAGACAGTTGCAGCAGACGGATGGCCTGTTGCAGCTGGGGGGTCATTGTGAGTGATTGACCGATACGTAATTGTAGGGATTGCTTCATTCTTTTTAGATTAAAACGTCTATGTGTTTTCCTACAGTGTACTGCAATTTTCGATGATATGCAGATGTTGTGCCATGTGTTTTCGAATTATTTCAATTTATTCGTCTTACACTTAAAGTATACCTTAACTTATAGACTAAAATTTTGACC
>CAZHEA010000053.1:0-23123 GCA_964531165.1 uncultured Thiotrichaceae bacterium | reverse complement strand
ACTCTTTTCATTAACAAATTCCACCATTAATTGAGATCACCTGACGGGTAATATAACCGGCGATATCAGAACATAAATAATTGACCAGTCCGGCCACTTCCTCTGTTGTACCTACGCGCCGCATGGGAATCACTTTCATGGCTTCTTCAATCGGCGCATCTTCGGTCATATCGGTTTCGATAAGGCCGGGTGCCACGCAATTAACTGTGATTTTTCGTTTTGCCATTTCAATTGCCAGTGCTTTTGTGGCACCAATTAAGCCCGCCTTGGCAGCACTATAATTTACCTGCCCGCGATTTCCCATAATACCGGATACCGATGACATAGTAACGATGCGTCCGCCTTTGCGGGCTTTAACCATGGGCATAATCACCGGATTGAGTACATTATAAAAACTGTCTAAATTGGTGTGTACCACACGGGTCCAGTCATCCGGACTAAGGGCGGGGAAGGCATTGTCATGGGAGATACCCGCATTACAGACCACGCCATAATAAGCGCCGTTTTTATCGATATCGTCCAGTAACTGTTTTGCTGATTCAACCTGATCGGATACATCAAACTGTAAAATGCGGGCGTGCTGACCAAGTGCTTCGATTTGTTGTTGTACGGATTGTGCGTCTTCAATTTTACGGCGGCAATGCACAACAATATCAAAACCGTTTTCTGCCAGAGTTAACGCAATGGCTTTACCTATACCCCGGCTGGAGCCAGTAACCAGAATTGTGCGAGACATAAAATACCTAACGTTTATTTTTATTGAGGTTGGTAAACATTTAAACTGGCTTCAGCCAGCAATTTGTCACTGGAAATTGTGCAGTCAAACACGCCCAGATCATTTCCTTCGTAAACTTTTTCTACGGAAATAGTTAATTCACTGCCCAGTGTAAAATGACTGACATGCGAGATGTATTTGCGCGAGCCAAGCAGGTAGCCTTTTTTGATTTCATCTTTTTTAATCATATGAGTGACACCGGCCCAGGCGGCAATAGTTTGTGCCATATATTCAATGCCGACCCAGGCTGGTATCTGGTTATCGGCATTTAAAAATTCAGATTCAGCTGTAATGGTTAGCTTCGTGGTCAGGCTATTTTTGGCAAAATCCACGACTTCATCAATAAGTAACATGGTGTCCTTATGAATGAGTATTTTGCTCATAGGATATAAGCTGGGGTCGAAGGCTGCCAGAGAACTCATGATTTTCCTAAAATTAAACTCACATTACTGCCACCAAAAGCAAATGAATTACTCATTATCCGGTGCGCTATTTCAGTGCAGCCAGATTCTACCAGATTCAGAGGCTGCATGTGAATATCCTGTTCCCCGTCCCAGATATGGGGGGGTAACTGATGATCAATGTTGTTGTCGCAGAGTACCAGCCAGCACAGTGCCAGCTCGATTGCACCAGCCGCACCCAGTGTATGGCCGGTCAGTGGTTTAGTGCTGCTGCAACGCTTATTAGCACCAAAAACCGTCAACATCGCACGGCTTTCCATGGCATCATTTTTAGGCGTGGCGGTGCCGTGTAAATTAATATAGTCAATATCATTGGCCTGTAGCTGTGCCTCAACTAATGCGGCCTGCATTGCATCAACTGCGCCTAAACCATCAGGGTGAGGCGCAGACATATGGTGCGCATCAGAGGACTCACCGACCCCGAGTAACGCTATGGCGGATACGTTGCCGACTTCTGAACTCTGTTTTTGCAGAATAAATAACGCGGCACCTTCACCGATTGAAATGCCATCGCGGTTCTGACTAAAGGGATTACAGATGGTTTTTGAAACCGACTCAAGTGAGGTGAAGCCATTAAGCGTCAGACGGCATAAACTGTCGACACCCCCTACAATGGCGGCATCGCAGATGCCGGCCTGAATATAATTACGGGCGCTTGCAAAGGCTTTGCCGCTGGATGAGCAGGCGGTTGAAATGGTAATGGCAATATTTTTCAAGCCCAGATAGGCACTTAAAAATTCAGCCGGGCTACCCATTTCCTGTTTTTTGTAATGGTACTCAGCGGGAAACTCATTAACCGATAAAAATTCTTTTAACGCCGCTTCACCTTCTAAAATACCGGAGGTGCTGGAGCCTAAAACAATGGCAATGCGTTGATGCCCGTACCGTTCAATTAAGCTATCTACCTGTGATTTAATCTGTGCAAGTGCCGCCAGCAGTAACTGATTATTACGGCAATCATAAAGACTGAATTCACTGGGTATTTCTGGTAGCGTTGCCCCGACCTGTCCGACGGTGACATCGGCACCTAATAATAAATCAGATGAATTAACCATGCCTGCCTGTGATCCTGCTAACAGGTTTTTCAGTACGTCTTCTTTATTTTCGCCCAGGGGGCAGACTATACCCATGGCAGATAAATGCATTTCAGATGGGGTGGTGATCATAAATATTCCATCTCAAGTGTGTTAATGGTTACGCTGTAGTTACGTTGTAAATGTTTGAATACAATATTTTTATTCCAGTGTTGATTATTACTAAATTGAATACTAATAATAGAATTATTATTGTGAAGCACTAAGCGCTGCTGGTTTTGAATATTAATGCGGGCATGATTTTTTTGCAGTTGCCGGTTTAACTGATCAGCTGGCCAGTAAGCTAATTGCAGATCGGCCAGCAAATACGCCAGATTTAAATCTTCACCTATAAAAGGAGAACTTTCAAAACGATAGGTCGCATCTGTTGACTCAATACTAAACAGTTTTATGCCGGTGCTGGTCAGCCCGACTAATTTAAAAGAGTGGTTCGCAACTTCCATACGCGTTATAAAATCATATTGTTTACTGGCATACTGAATATTTACGGTCTGCGTTAAACTCAATGGTTTTTTAATTGCAAATGCAGGTAATAATGAAAAGTGTAAGTTTTCATTAATTAAAACATCGACATTAGTGTTCGATGTTTTAACCGGTTGCACTGAACAACTGAAAGTTATTAACAGTGATAGAAAAACCAGCAGGTGAATAAAAAATTTTTTCATGACTTAAGCGCGTTTACACTCAAGCAGTGTATGTGAGATACCAATATCGTCTTTCATGGAAACGATCTCAAGACCGGCTTCTAAAATGCAACTTTCCAGATCGCTGAACTTATACATCTGGCTGTCGCCATTGGCGAAGCAGGTAAAGTAAAGTGAGGTGTTATGTAAACAAAAAGCCGATGCTGCATATTTTTGTCTGTCCCAGAGTAACTCAAGAATATAGAGTGTGCTGTTTTCAGACATAACATCGCGGGCGCGTTTTAATATACTGACGATTTGTGGCTGGGAAAAACAGTCTAAAAACTGACTCATCCAGATTACATCTGCACCTTCAGGAAAGGTGTTTTTTTCATCCAGCACATTCATGCCATGTGCCTGCGCACGATCCGATAAACCTTCGTCGGCTAGGTTCTGTTTTGCCAGCTCCAGTTGCTGGGGTAAATCCACCATATTGATTTTTACTGAATCATCATGTGTAAGGCATTTTATGGTGAACTTGCCGGTATTCGCACCTATGTCCATAATGGTTTTAGGCTGTTTGCTGAAGACAATGGGTAAAATAGTCGGGAAGGCAATATCCGAATAGTAATGATCAAAATCAAACCAGCTTTTTTGCTGGCGTTCGTTCAGGCTGGTGAGTGCTTCATACACCGTTGGCCAGTCACCCATGGTATCAAGACCAACCGGGCGACCTTCGGTTATAGAATCTTTTAGTTTAGTGAAGCCTTCGTAACAAAAATCTTCAACAAAATTCATATTAACGTTGGTGAGTTTATCTTTCTGTAAAAACATACCGACTTTAGTAATAAAATATTTATCATCTACCAGACGCGTAATTTGTGCGCTTAAGCCGGACTCCAGTAAAACTTTACAGCCATAGGTAGACACGTTACAGATTTCTGAAACTTCATCCGGTGTTAAGCCGGTTTTTTCATTTTTTCTTAAGGCTTCGAGAATGCCAAAATCACGCAGAGCCAGTGCCGCCTGAAATACAACCGGACCATAGGCAATTTGCTGGGCAATAAATTTGGCTTCGAGTGCTGGTGTTGTGTCTTCAGCATCATATTTAATCATCTTTGTTTCCTTAAAGTTTAATCGGTTGTTTTTTTATATTCAGGCCGGCCATTGGCGAGAGTAGAAATGCAACGCTAATGCCGCTTAAAACGATGACCCCGAAGCTATGCAGGGCCGGTGTTTTGCTTAGTGCTAGTAATCCAAACGCTAAAATAGTCGTGATAGCTGAAAGTAAAACCGCCAGCATAGTAAATTCTGCGCGGTTTTTCTGTTCGGCATAAAACAGTGAATAATCGATCCCAATACCCAGAATTAATATTACCGCGAGTGAGTTAAAGTAGTTTATCTTTATTCCGATGCTGAGGGCAATGCTCAGCGCGCTTAAAGCCGCAAGTAATGGCGGCGTGAAAACAAAGATCGCCTTGTATCCGCCGTATCTGACGCATAACATAGCGAATATCATCAGGTAGGCAAAAATAATCAGATAGCTTGCCTGTTCACGATATTGTTTTAATATGCTGGAAATGTCTTCGACATAGTCAATAAATTTTACGCCTTCGGGAAGTGAAGCTGACTGTAGAGCGTTAATGTTCTGTATGCCATATAAGCTCACAATGCTGAGATAATTGTTGTCGGTTGTTGATTTTCCAAGCCAGTGAAAAAACATCGAAGAAGATGTTTCGTTGGATAGCCATGCAGAAACACTCAGTGTTTCAGTCGGCTGGTTTTCAAACTGTGCGGCATAAGACTGTATGTTTTTTTCCGGGTAGCCAATGGACTGTAAATAATTGTTCAGTGACGAATTGTCAGAGTGGATGGCTTTTTTCAGTAAACTGAAATTGTCTAGCTGGCGTTGTTTTGAGGGTGAAAAAAGTGCAGTGGCCTGATAAGCCTTGAGTGCATCTTCTGAAACAAGTTTATCCAGTGACTTAAACAGGGCTTCTTCTTTTTGTAATACGTGTTCAGGTGATTCGGCCTGAATAAGGTAAAACTGATTTTCACCATTTACCTGAATGATGTTTTTAACCATGGCTTCTTCATTTGCGACATGGCTGGACTGGTTGCGCAAATTGCGAATATCATCATCAAACTGCAGATTTAAATAGACAATGCTGCCTAAGCTAAGCAGGCTAAAAACCATAAAGAATTTAAGCTTCATGATGTTAACGCTGTGCCACCATCTGATGATGGGCCTGTTCATAGAAATAATCAGTGCAGATGCGGATGAATTATTTTTAAAATTAATAGCCGGGTAAAAAAGTACAACGCAGCCATAGGCCGCAATTAATCCGCTCATGGAAAACAGGGATATCTGTTGTAAGCCGGGGAAATCTGAAATAGATAAGGCCAGATAAGCTAATACACTGCTGAACATTCCCATGCTAATACCGGGCAAAATATGCCTGATGGTTGAATCGTTATCTGCCCCGCTGAGACGTTCTGAAAAATAGTGGAAAGCATAGTCAATCGATACGCCGATTAAACTGGCTCCAAATACCAGGGTGAAAAGGTGAACCTCACCAAAAAAATATAAGCTACAGCTTAACCCAACAATAATGCCGGATGAAATTGAAATAATACTGAGCAGTAACGGTGTCAGGGAGCGAAAAACAAATAAAATAAGGATAATAATACCGGCTAAAGATCCCATGCCGATGGTGCTGATTTCATGTTTGGCAGATGTGCTGCCTTCAATGGCATAATGTATTGCGCCCATTGAAAGTATCTTAGTATCAGTGTTTAAATCGGCAACATGCTGTTGAGCGTGCTGATAAAAAGACTCAAATTTATTTTGTACATTAAGGGAGTATATGTTGTCGTCTATATCAGCAGAAATAAAAACATAATATTGATTATTGTATTGTGTAATTAACTGATCGTTATCCAGTGTGAGATTGTTGGTAAGGGTGTTTTGTTGTTGTAAAAAATCAATCAGGTTAAAAAAAGGATCACTCTCAAGTTGTGCGCTGCTCAGAGGGGTCGTTGGATTGTAGATTTTATGAAGTGCCTGCTGACTGAATGCCTCATACTGATTTTTGGATAGCAGCTGCCGATGCTGTTTACTTAACAGCATATTTTTATAGGGTGAATATAATTGATAAGTGTCTTTTAGACTGTCGCTATTAATAGTGTATGTTATATGAGTAAACAGTTTGGCGTTAAGCAGTGATTGATGAAATGATTTTGCTGAGCTTAATGCGCTGTACTTATCTTTATTCGCAATCAGAAAAATGATTTTCTGTCCGACATTTTGGCTTATCGTGTTAATGGCCTGTTGTACGGACGGTTGTTGGTCCGATGCAGGCAGTAACTTGATGATATTGTTTTCCAGTTTAATGCCGCTAAAAAATTGGCTGCTTAAGTATATAGTGACTACCAGCATACTTAAGAGCCATAGCATCAACTTTGTGCCTGATTTAGAGAGCAAAATAAGACGCTTCCTTAGTTGTCATCATCTGTTCTGTATTGGTTGAGCTGAGTGTAATGACTGTTGAGTCTGAATTTATGTCATTTAATGTGATGCGCTTAATTTGTTGCTGGCCCTGAATCTCGATAGTTTTAAAGGCTTTATTAAGCGGAGAAGACTTTGGCGTTAGTTCAAGGCGCCAGTTTTCTGTTGAGAGATCATGTTTAATATCAAAGTTTTGTTTGAGAATTTGGCTGTTACCATTAAACAAGGCATCCAGCAGTGTGTAAATTCCGCCGGGGTTGGGGCGGCGGGTTATTTTGTGATTAGCATCTATTTCCGTTATTTTGTTCTGGCTGATAATGATTTTCGACTGTATGGGTTTTCTTATGTCCCAGATGATGCCTGTGCCGGAAAAATAGTTAAGTTGGCCTTCGGAAATTATCGGTCTGCTGAGTATTTTTAAATGGCGAGACTGTTTGAACTGGCTACGCAGCACGCTATTTTTCTGCAGCTTTTTTAGAATAGTATTTAGTTCTGAATCAGGTTCAGATAGGTTAACCGTATTGCTGCTTTCGGCATAACAGAAAAAACTGAGAAACAAAATTGAAATAAAAAAAAGGCTTTTCATTTTAACCGGGCTGTTTTTTACTGGCTATAACAGAGGGGGCTGCTGCCGGTAATTTTTTTAGAAAAACGTCAGGAGATGCCAGACACAGTTGTTCTTTTTCCATGTCTATTGCAACCTGAATGGTATGGCCTTTGGTTAGGCGGTCCCCCGACTCTACATCGTAAATAACGTAGTCGATTTTCATTCGATATTCATGTTCAGTTAGTTTTGCATGCACCTTTATTTTCTGTCCGTAGGCGGCGGGTTTTATATAACGCAGTTTGACTTCGATAATGGGCCACATAAAACCTGAGTCGCGCATTTGCTCGTAGTTATAATTAATCAGGTCTAGCAGTTCGCCACGAGCCATTTCGAAATATTTAATGTAGTTTCCGTGCCAGACAATTTCCAGTGGGTCAATGTCATGAAATGGTACCTTGATAATAAGTTCTGCTTCGACCATGATTTTACTCGTATAGCTTCCATGTTTGATTGCGTATTGCCTGCGCCATATCGCGTAGGTTAGATTCCAGTGGCCGATCTTCATCAAGGAAGTTAAAGCTTTCAAAAATTTGATTTTTGAAGCTGAGTAAATCTTTGTTGAGAGTGGCTTCATCGATTTCATTATTACGTAAACGAATTTCTAATGCCTGGCATACCGATAATAATTCGGCTGCGGCGACCTGCTCGGTAAGTTCTAAAATACGTAAACAGTCACGGGCGGCAATGGTTCCCATGCTAACCTTGTCCTGATTGTGGCATTCAGTGGATCGCGAAAACACACTGGCGGGCATGGTGAGCTTAAGGGCTTCGGCGGTCCAGGCGGAAACACCAATTTGCACGGCTTTAAAACCGTGGTTAATACTGCTGCGTTCTGCGGGTGAACCGGAAAGATTGGGGGGGAGTCCGTGGTTGAATTTTGTGTCCATTAACAGCGCCATCTGACGATCCATTAAGTCCGCCAGGTTGGCTACACAGTTTTTCATTGAGTCCATGACAAAGGCAATGTGTCCGCCATAAAAATGTCCGCCGTGCAAAACATGCTCGCCTTCGCCATCAATAATAGGATTATCATTGGCGCTGTTCAATTCATTTTCTATAAATTCCTGCATCCAGGGTAGAGAGTCTTTCAGTACGCCGATAACATGCGGCGCACAACGGATGGAGTAACGATCCTGCAAACGGCTGGAATTACGCGGGTGTTTATAGTGGTTTAAATCGTGGCGCACCCATTCGGCAATTTTTATCTGGCCTTTATGTGGCTTTACGCTGAATAAAATTTCATCGAAATGATTGCTGTTACCCTGCAGTGCAATGGATGCCATTGAGGTCAGGCGGGTGACAAGGCGGGTTAAATATTCGGCACGGCTCCAGGCGGTGCAGGCAATGGCAGTCATCACCGCTGTGCCATTCATAATCGCCAGACCCTCTTTCGGGCGTAGCTTAATGGGGTCGAGATTGAGCTGATGGAGAACCTCAATCGAAGGTTTTATCTGATCTTTATATAGTACTTCGCGTTCACCAATGAGGGTGGCAGCAACATAAGACAGGGGCGTTAAATCGCCGCTGGCGCCAACTGAGCCTTCTTCCGGAATGAGCGGGGCAATATCGTGATTAATAAAATCGACAATTTGTTGCAGTAATTCCAGACGTACACCGGAGTAACCCTGGCTGAGTGATGCCAGTCGGGTTGCCAGCGTGGCCAGAGAGATATCATGGGTGAAGTGTCGGCCCATGCCGCAGCCGTGAAAACGGGTCAGATTAATGGGTAACTCTTCAATCTGATTGGCTGGAATATTGGTTGTGCAGGAGTCACCGTAACCGGTTGTCACACCATAAATGACGCCTTCCTCTTCTAATAAATCATCGAGAAACTGTGCACCCTTTATTATTTTTCGGGTGAAGTGGTCATTATTGGATAACTGTACTTTCTTTGAGCCATTAGAAATGGCAACAATGTCATGGACGGTTAATGCTTGCTGACCAAAAGAAATATTGTCTGAATCTGTCATGTTAAATAAGCTTTTCTATTATTATTTAGTTTGTTTTTTTAGTAGACCTGAATTTGATTTGATGTCGGGCGTCTTAGCTGAGTCCCAGTAATCAAAAAAATTAAACCATTGTAACGGATTTTTCTGGCAATAATGTTCGAGTCGACTTGCGTAAATCTGTATGTATTTCTTAATATCCTGCTGTCTGTTTTTACGGGACAGGTGGATTATATCGGAAATTGACTCAAGATGGATATGGTAGCCGTCGGGTTCTTTAATGCATAACATTAAATATACCGGGCATTTCATTAAACTGGCCAGAATAATCGGTCCCTGTGAAAACAGGGCGGATTCGCCTAAAAACTCAATTTCACAGTTGCGGCTCTCGGATTTCACGGCGGTTCGGTCACCCATAATGACCACCATTTCACCGGCATCAATTTTGTTTTTTAACATGATGCTGGTTTCCGGTCCCATATTATTCACATGAATCAGGTGCGTTTTATAATCGGGATTAATTTTATTCAGCGTGTTGGTGAAAATTTCCGCGTGCTGGCTAAATACCAACGCATTCATGGTGACTTCGTCAATATTTTCAGCCAGTGCCCGGCTGAGCTCAATGTTACCTAAATGGGCGCTGATAATAACCGCACCCTGCTGGTTCAGTGAGTGATCGATTAATATCTGTGAGTGATCAAACTGTACATTTCCACGCTTAATTTTACCGGTCCAGGATGCGATTTTATCCAGTGATGACAGGCCGAAACTTAAAAAGTGTTTATATGAGGTCCACAGGCCAGGTGTCGCGGTAAGTGATGATTGCCCTGATGACTCAGATGAGTGCTGGTAGACTTTATTTAAATACTTAAGCGAGGCGCGCCGGCTTTTGGCATTACTAATAAAAAAATAGCCGACAACAAAAGCCACAATAACAGAGCAAAACCGGTGGCCTAGTAGCTTATAGGTCTGCAATAAAAGCGTCAGGCCTAGCACGCTGCCCCTTTCGGAAATTTCTGACCAGTGATTAGACATGTTTATCTGTAAATTTGAATTGATTAAAAATATAGCCGGGTAATCTGAAGATCATGCCGAACACCAGCTTAATGTGCATTTTGATCATCAGCAGATTATCCTGCCAGTAATGAAAATGTGAAATGCCGTCTTCTGGGTATATTACGTTTGTTGGTAAAAGTTTAATGGGGATGCCGGACCATATACTCTTCACCAGAATATCGGTATCAAAGTCCATGCGGTTACCGATATAGCTGTGGTTTATCAGGGGATTAATGCTGACCAGTGGATAGATTCTGAATCCGCACATTGAATCGACAGGGTGAAGTGTTAAGGTTTCAACTCCCACCCAGAAGTGAGTGATGCCGCGGGAGAATTTTCTGACTTTGGGAATGGAGTCATCAAATACAGGTTGCCCGCAGATTAAAGCTTCCGGAGTGTTTTTAGCGCTGCTAACAAATGTGGGAATATCATGTAAATTATGCTGGCCGTCCGCATCTACCTGTATTGCATGGGTGAACCCCATATCTTTTGCAACGGCCAGCCCTTTCATAACGGCACAGCCCTTTCCCTGGTTAGTGGCTAAACGGTGGGAGCAGCACTGGGTTTGATTATCGACTAATAATTTTAAAACGCGCTGGGTTTCCTGATCGCTGCCATCATCGATTATGATACAAAATAAATTTAGGGCGATGAGATCTGCCAGCGTTTTTTCAATGGTATCTTTATGATTATAAAAAGGGATGACAACACAAATATTAAAAGGCATAAGAGAGCTGGGCTTTAAAGGAGAATACGGCCAGAAGAAAGCTTACTGGTTTTTGATGTGAAATTAAAATGTAATTTTTTATCTTCTTTCTTGTAAGTTAAATGAAGAAAAATATCATCATTGGGTTCAATTAATTCGTGGAATTTAAGGGCTTCTATGCCTCTGAAATTCACATCCAGATTAAAGTGTGTTTTTGAAAAATGAATCGCCCAGTCGATTTCGATAACCCCGGGTACTATCGGCTGGTCGGGGTAGTGTCCGTCAAACCAATGTAAATTTTCAGGTATATTTAAGGCTAATTTTATTTCCTCATCACTAATTTTGTTTTGCTGAGTGGTGAGCGGGTATTTGGGGCGTGTCGGTGAGCTATTAAACATATCCTGTAGATTCTGTTGAGTCATCTTTCCCTGTGCATTGGCGGGTAACTGCGTAGTGTAACGCCATTTTCGGGGTAGTACTACCGCTTCAAAATGCTGATTCAGGTATTTTTTTAATAATGTGTTTAACGCCAGTTTATTGTGTTTGAGTAAAAACGCCTGTCCCTGAGGGTTGAGTACGGCCACCATCGCGACACATTTACGTTTGCCATGCACAACGGTTGGTGCACATGCGCTAATATATTGATGGGATGTCAGTACATTTTGCATCTCTGTCAGTGACAGGCGCTTTTCCTCAATTTTTACAATACTGTCCGCTCGCCCCAGATGTTCAAAGCGGTGTGTATTCGTATGCAGACAAACAATATCCTGCATTGAATACCAGCTGCCAGAACCTTCAAAAGGAGAGTGGATGAGCAGGGTATTATCATCCGGATTTAATTTTATTCTGATCGGTTTAAAAACCTGCCAGAGATGACTGTTATTGTCAGCGGACTGCTGGCGGTGAGCAACGCCACCGGTTTCGGTGCTGCCGAAAACTTCGGTTACCGGCACACCGGTTTGCTTTTTTATGAGCTGTGCTGATGCATTATCTAAAGCCCCGCCGGATGAGAAAATACTTTGTAAGTGGGTATGTACAGACTTAAGGTCTACAAGTTCGGGTATGCGCTTTAAATGTGCGGGGCTGGAAATCAGGCAGTTATCGGGGCTTGTGAGTATCTTCTCGAATAGTTTTTCCGGATAAGGATAGGTCGTGGCATCAAAACAACGCTGTGCACATAACGGCCATAATAATCTGAAAATCAGGCCATAGATATGCTGATGTGAAACGGTTGAGCGGATAACTGACTGGCCAAGATCATCGCCCCAAAGTGCTTCGAGGGTTTTAAACTCAGCCTCAAGCTGTGCTAACGTTTTGGTTATTTTTTTGGGCTGGCCGGTTGAGCCGGAGGTAAACAGCAGTAGCACCGAGTCTTCGTTTAAATTTAATTCGGGTGAAATAAAACTGTTCTGGTCGGGGGCTTCGGCTGTTAAAAAATCAGGGTAAGCGGTAAATGTGACGTTTGTTGTTACCGGCGTGTCACTGATAATATGATCCAGCTTATGCGCAATAGAATCAATAAAACTTGTCTGGGCGTTGGGTAATATAACCGGCGTTTTATCGCTGCAAAGTAGTGCCATGAGCATAACGCAAAAAGAATAGCTGTTATCAAAATACAGGGCGATGTGCTGCCCGTTTAGTTTGTTCAGGCTCGACAGTGCCGCGAAGATATGCTGTTGCATCTGTTTGCCGTTAATTAAAGTATCATTACTGATGGCAATGTCTGAGCGGGTGTGCAGGTCGTTCAGTGTCTGCTGTAGCGTTTTCAGGTGTGACAGGTTCATGATGCGGTTTTAATTTTAAATTGGCGAACAATGTATTCAATAGCAAAAATAAGTCCCATTAATATATAGGCAATAAATCCGTTATAGAGTGTCCAGACTTCCATTGAACTGTATACCGATGTATAAGCTGAAGCGGTTAAATTAAATATAAAAAATACGCACCAGACTTTAGTCACGGTTCGTGTATAGCGTATGGCTTCAACCGGTAACTCGGGTGTTTGCAGGCGAGCAAAGCGCTCTATCATTGATGGCGGTTTATAAAGTGTGTGGCTAAATAAAATTAACAGGCTTAAATTAATGATCACCGGGTTGAGGCGAACATAAAGCGGGTCGTTAAACAATATAATTAGCAGGCCAATTACGGCGCTGGCGATACTGATTCCCGCTAGTGGCCTAAGCTGTTGTAGTGTGATGGTTTTAAATAGCAGGCTAAAACGTAAAAGTAAAACACACAGCAATAGCAGGCCAAGCCAGCGAGGTTCAAAATATTGCAGCCCAAAATATACCGCTACGGGGTAAAGCAGCAGTGCAATAGACGCTAAAATTATTAACAGGCGCTGCATTTTTTATAGTATTAACTCTGAATAAGCTGGTGCACAACGTTCACGACATCACTAACCGTGCGGGCGCTTCTGAAGTCTTCAGGTTTAACGGTTTTGCCAGTCATTTCCTGCAGTTTTACAATCATGTCGATGGCATCAATACTGTCCAGATCCAGACCATCATAAAGTTCTGCATCAGGGGTTATTTCACTTTTATCAATTTCAAACAGCTCTGAAATAATAATCTGAATTTGTTCTAAAATTTCTTCTTTTGTATGCATTAATGCTTTCCTTATTTAGCTGTCAGATTCAATGAGTTTGACGAGTGTGGCAACGGACTCAAAATGTTTCTTTGTTTCATCTGAATTAGAGTCAATTTTTAGATCATATTTTTTATGCAGCCCCATGCCTAACTCAAGTGCGTCGATGGAGTCCAGCCCGAGGCCGTCACCAAACAGAGCTGCATCAGTGTCGATATCATCAACCGTCATATCTTCAAGATCGAGTGAGTCGATAATGAGCTGCTTTATTTCTTGTGCTAAATCTGTCATTAGAACAAATTTCCTTTTGGTAGTGCGCTTGTAAAAATTGGGTTAAGTGCCTGGCCGCCTGCGGTTCATTCTTTGCCTGTTCTTTAAAGGCAGCGGTGGGAATTAAATCATGAACCGTAACATTGATATGCATCGGGCCGTCTAGCGGAATTTGGTACCATTTATCGCCTTTTGTGAGTGACGATGTATTGCAGACAATAGTAATGGGCCTGAGGTCTTTATTGCAGCGCAATGCAACATGAGCTGCACCGCGCCTGAATTTTATATTTTCACCCGGCGTGGTGCGTGTGCCTTCTGGAAAGATAATCAGTGAGCGACCATCGTTGACATTGTTTACACATTCATCCAGTAGTTGCTCCGGTGATGAGTTGCTGATATACCCCGTGGCTTTAACGACGCCACTAACAAATGGATTTTTCCAGTGGCTGTGCTTTACCGCGCAGTCAACTTCTTTTAACTGCGCAATAATTAAGATGACATCAATGAGCGTCGGGTGGTTGGCAATAATCAGGTTACAGTCATTCTCATACAGGCGATGTTTGCCCTGGATATCAATTTTCAGCACGCCGACAAACTGCATTTCCCAGAGGAAAAATCGAAAGCTGTAGTGCACAATGCGCTGGGCAATGCGTCGGGCGGTGTTGTCGTTAATAGGCGATAAATTGATAACCGGAAATACCAGAATAGACAGAAATAATCCCCCTATGCCAAAGCTGGTGAAACAGAAACCGGTTGCGATTACACGCCAGTAGTAATTAAGCTTATGCACGCTGTAAATTCCAGTTCCATGCAAAGTGATTACTGTGGGTTGTCAGGTTTGTGCTTTGCTGAGCCAGTAATGTAATTAGGGATAAGCCATGTTGTTGTGTGGGTGCGGTATTGGCCGCCTCACTGTTTAATGACAGCTTTAAACCATTTTCACTGTTGGAGAGCAGTAAGGCTAACGCAAATGATTTTTCCGGCATATCGGAAAACTGACGGTAGTGCGGGTGAAGGGGCTCCTCCGCCAGTACTAACATAACTCGCTTATGCTTATGGGTGGTCAGCTGGCTGCTGGCTTCGATAAATGCCATTTCAAGCGTATCGACTCCCGCCGCGACTGCGGTTGAAGGCTTGCGGTCTTTATTGGCGATAGAATACATGCCAGACGCAGTATTATGAACCGATGTACTGAATTTAGTGGGGGATAAAGGTGCGCTTCCCGCCAGATCTTCCAGTAGTTTTACGCTGGTATCAAGTTCCCCGTGACGGGATGCAAATACGGTGGATACGCTTGTTTGCGGCTCCAGACAGTTAAAGGCTGTTGTGAGAGCTAATTTACTTAAACGGCTTAAACGGCGTCTGAACATGGCCGGTAAAAAACGCATATCAGGCGAGCCCTGGTCATCAATTTGCCGAATGTCTCCCTGCCACTGCATCCATTGTTGCGGTGTTTCGTAACCCGGCGCCCATGCACTCCAATTTTCTAATGTTGCTTCAACTGAAATCATCTTAATTTGCTTTTACTTCTTTATTACTGTGTTCTTGTCTGGATTAGTGGGCGGCGGGTTTGTTGTCTACAATGTTTATAACCTGTTAATAATAAAGGTTTTTTTCAAATATAGTCTGAGCCAAATTAAAGCGCTGCCAGTATTGTTAAAATAGCTGGCTAACTATACAGAATATTTTGCTTATTGAAAGAGCCATGAGGGGGGGTATTGTGCAATTTTTATGCGCCCTGATATATGGTTGGCATATAGATATTATCAGTATAATTGTCATGTTTAAATGACGTAAATCGGTAATAATAACCGTTAACATCAAAATGGGTACTTATTGAAATGAATAACTATAAAAATGTGTCTGTTTTTATGCTTATGTTGTTGCTACAGGCCTGTGCTTCCTCGCCGGTTGAGCCGTGGGAGAAAGATGTGCTGGCCCGGCCAGATATGAAAATTGTACCGAATAAGCTGATTTACTACTACGATGAGCACACCTATTTTAGCCGTGAAGCGTCTATCGGCGGTACGGGGTCGGGTGGTGGTGGATGCGGGTGTAATTGATATGGATAACTATCAGAAGAAAATAGCACCCTCTCTGGCAGCAGCGGCACTGACGTTATTACAAAGCCCGCAGAGTTATGGGGAGCCAGCGCAGGACTTCTCTCTGGATGCGGGCGTACTCTATTATTCGGAAGGCAGTGATGGGGTGCAGGTGCTTAAACCTGCCGTGCATATATCTGGAAAGTTACAGGATGACGATGAATTTAGCCTGTTGCTGACGACCGATGCTATGACAGGTGCCACGCCAAACGGCGCGGTTGTTCAGCAGTCATCACAAACCTTTACCAGCCCATCCGGGGGGCGTTATCAAATTGCCGCCGGTGGCAGGCCCAGAGAAGATGGTTTTAAGGATTACCGTGTGTCGATAAAGGGTAGTTACAGCTTCGCAGTGAATGAGAATAATCGTTTTTTGTTAAATGGTTATACATCAAAAGAGTTTGATTATGCGTCGGTTGGTGTAGGCGGCGGCATACTACATGATTTTAATAATAAAAACTCGACGTTAAATGTTGAGTTAAATGCTTATCTGGAAAAGCAGGATCCAAGGGATGGAGGCATACCGGTTGGTTTTACACCGATGCTGGCGAGCACACAAAATTCAGGTTCGAATTCGAGCGATACGAAAAATATATTTGATTTTAACTTAGGCTTGACGCAGGTGTTAACGCGTTACGCATTAATAAAAATAAACTTAAATTTAAATAATTCGACCGGTTATCTGACTAATCCGTATCAAATCCTGTCTGTATTAGGTGCTAACGGAAATATAACTAATGATGGCCTGATTAATGTATCACCGGATGCACTGCCGTATGTATTTGAGCAGCGCCCGGATGAGCGCCTGAGAAGCAGTGTGTTTGGTTCGCTGGTGCACGATTTTGATGGAGATGTGTTGCACTTCTCATACCGGTATTACTGGGATGACTGGGATGTTCGTTCGAATACCTTTGATGTGAGGTATCGGCTCAGACTCAGTGATAAGCAGTATCTCTCGCCGCATATTCGCTATTATCAGCAATCAGATGCGGCGTTTTACCGTCCGCATCTGACACAGGGAATTGATGTGGATGCTAACGGTCAGGTATTGCTGGATGCGGCAAGTGCTGACTATCGTCTGGCGCGCTTTTCAAGTTATGTTATCGGGTTAGGATACGGCATACGTTTTGCATCAACAGATGAAATGGTAGTGCGTCTGGAATATCTGACTGAACAGTTTGATAGGCGCAGTGATGTACGTGCTGATCAACAGCTGGATGATTTAACCGCATTAAGTTTACAGGTGAGTTATTCTTATTTCTGGTGAGTTCAGGTGCAGAGGAGGTTAATATGTTTTCTTTGCGGTTAAGCGCATTGTCATTTCTGTTTCTAATACTATCAGCTTGTGCCGGTGGGGCAAAAGAGCCGATAGCTATTCAGTGGCAGCTTTATCATACCGCGGCAGCGCCGAGTGAGAACCTGCTAATTCTATTGCCGGGTATTAATAACAGCCTATATCGTTTTGAAGAGGAAGGCTTTTTTGACGGAATAAAACAATATTCACTAAATTTCGATGTGCTGACTGTAGGGGCTGAAATTGGACATTATATGCAGGGAAGTTTAGTGAGTGAGTTGAAGTTGCGTGTTATACCATTCGCAAAACAGCAGGGCTATCGAAAAATTGTACTGGGTGGTATTTCACTTGGAGGTTACGGCAGTATCTGGTTTAATCATGAGCATGGTGATGATATAAGGGGGTTGTTATTAATCGCTCCTTATCTTGGGGAAGCGGAAATTATCTCGGAAATTGCAGGGTATTCAGATGTGGGGGCATGGATAAAGCACAGACCGCCGGTAAAAGATGATACCTCCATAAGTAACCTTTCCAGTCGGGTCTGGTACTGGATTGATGAGGATATTCAAGCAAAAAAAAATCACACGCTTCTGGCTATCGGAGACAGGGATAAAATGTACCCGGCAGCAAATTTGCTGGCGCAGTATCTTACTGATAAGCAGGTTATTATTGGTTCTGGCGGGCATAACTGGTATAGCTGGCGAAGGTTATGGAGTGATCTTTTAATAAATAAAAATATCGAAAAACTTTTTCAATAAATAAAAAAATTGTTCGCTTATCATTGATTAATATGGATTATGCCTTAGGCCAGATGATTGACTCTAGCTTTTCAATGGAGTAGCCGTGCATCATATATAGACAAACAATATTGTGTTTTAGATGGGTTTCCTGTAATTTTCGCGATGATAAAATCGGTTAATGTGTTGAGCATTAAGCCGATTTATCCGTATCAGAGCTGAATCAGGGAAAGAAAGACGGCAGATTTTGTATCCTGCAATAAGTTTACTCCATATAAAGCGTAATCTGATTATTTGGTTAACCTAAAAGATTAATTTTTAAACAGGAGAAAAAAGTGTATCTAATAAAAAAAATAAGCCATTGGGCCCTGCTCACTTTTACGATGTTCTTGCTGACCGGGTGTTTTGCTACCTATGAAGTTAAGGATACGACAGGCCAGAGTATGATGAATAGCGCAGGGGTTTATACGCTGGTCAATTTGCATCCGGATATGAAACGCTCACGTTTATATGCAGTTAATTATCAGCTGGATAGCTTAATGCCTTTATGTACAGAGGTTGTATTACTCAAGGCAAGCAAAAAAGTGATGGTGTTTAAGGTGAAAGAGACTGGTCAGGAGTTTTCATATTATTATCACAAAGCAGCCAGAGAGCCTTTGATGAACCACTTGATGCACTTTTTTGGTCGTGAATGTAAAACAGATAAGGTTAAAAGTTTAAGCGCTATTGATCAAAAGGGAATTAAGCAAGGTGTGGCGTTAAAGGGCATGACGCGTGACGGCGTGGTGTTGGCAATGGGTATTCCGCCGCGACATAAAACGCCCAGCCTGGATGCTGACTCATGGAGGTATTGGGTAAATCGGTTTGGAACTATGCAGGTGAATTTTAATGAAAAGGGGCTGGTTAGCCAAATTGTTAGATAGTATTTTGCCGGTTTAGTCACGGTTAAAAACAGAGTAAAAAAAGGCGCTATCTGTATAGATAGCGCCTTTTTTATGCACATAGTCTATTGAGAGTGCAATTTAGTTTATGGCGATTTTTCTTGGCTTAACTGTTTCCTGTTTTGGAATGCTAACGGTCAATACACCATTGTCTGATTTAGCTTCAATGGCTTCTGCGTTAACACCTTTTGGTAGAGTGAAGCGTCTGTAAAAAACACCGTGTTTTCTTTCTATACGTTTAAACCCCTCGTGTTCAGTTTTAAGTTCTGAATTGCGTTCACCTTTAATACTTAGAATGTTGTCTTCCATCTGAATATCGATATCATCCGGATTAACGCCGGGAATATCTGCAATCAGCAGAAACTGGTTCTCTTCCTCTTTAATATCGACCGCAGGTGACCAGTCACTGGCAACGGCATGGTCTTCGTTTTTTGCCTGATAAGCATGTGCTCGATTGGCTTCGTGTTGTAGTTGATCAAAAATATTCCAGGGATTGTAATGTGTCAGGCTCATGTTTGTCTCTCCAGTAAGGTTAATATGTTTGCCGTGTTGGTTGGCTTAAATAATAGATGGAGATGGCTGGTTTTTTTTCAAGTAAAAAATAGAAAATATTTTTTTGTCATCTGCTTGTGAATGAAATGTTCTTTTTAAATCAAAAAGATAGAATAGCAACAAAGTTAAAAAAATTAGTAAATAAAACATGTAAAATTATATCGTCTCTACTGCTGGTTCGTTATTTCTATAAAGGTAAAAAATTCAGTGAATGTTAAATGTGTAATCAATAACCAATATGTACCTATTGAAATAATCCAGCTGTATAAATAATTTTTCTGATGGTTTATATTTAAAGTGTGCCCAGACTTCTGGTGTCTCAGTATTATGGGTTTTATGGTATTATGCGCAGAGTTATTTAAAGCGCCAGAAGAGTATCAGAAAAATGTCAGATAAAGTAAAGCAGCTAATCCGCAAAGAAATATTAAATTTAAATGCTTACCACGTGCCGAACCCCGGCGATATGATAAAACTGGATGCCATGGAAAATCCATATCATATGCCGGAAGCTTTAATGGATGAGTGGTTGGAGCTTATACGGCATGCAGAAATAAATCGTTATCCTGATCCAGCTGCCGCTAAACTTTCATCTGCGCTTAAAGAGTATATGGAGGTGCCTGAAACTAATTCAAGTGCCGGTGCAGAAAATAATGTTGAAAATGGAGTTTCTCGAAATACAATTATTTTGGGAAATGGCTCTGATGAGTTAATTCAAATTATGGCAATGGCTGTGGCGCAGCCGGGTAAAAAAATTCTGGCGCCGGAGCCGGGCTTTGTGATGTACAGTATGATCGCAACGTTTACCGGTATGGATTTTGTTGGTGTGCCTTTAAAGGAAGATTTTTCTCTGGATATGCCGGCTATGCTGGAGGCGATTAAAAGCCATCAACCGGCTTTGATTTTTCTGGCCTATCCCAATAACCCAACGGGTAACTTGTTTTCCGATGATGAAATAGTTGAAGTTTTAACTGCTGCGAAAGGCCTGGTAGTTGTTGATGAAGCTTACCATCCTTTTGCCTGTACCAGCTTTATGCCACGTCTTGGTGAGTTTGATAATTTACTGGTAATGCGCACAGTTTCTAAAATGGGGCTGGCTGGCCTGCGACTGGGGTTACTGGCTGGGCCGGAAAAGTGGATTTCTGAATTTGATAAAATTCGTTTGCCATATAATATTAATATTTTAACGCAAGTGAGTGCTGAGTTTGCTTTAAAGCATGCGGGTGTGTTTGAAGCGCAGGCATCGATTATTCGAAAACAGCGCGACTGGTTGTTTGAAAAATTGAGTGGTTTTTCTGCATTTAAAGTTTTCCCAAGTCGGGCAAACTTTATCTTGTTGAGGGTACTAGAGGGTGATGCATCAGAAATTTTTGAAGGCTTAAAGCGGCGTGGTGTATTAATTAAAAATTCGCATTCTGCGGGCGGTGTGCTAACCCAGTGTTTACGCATTACTGTCGGCAAGCCTGAAGAAAATCAGGCGTTGATTGTGGCGCTTAATGAGTGCGTGGATTAAAAGGTTAGAAACATTGCATCCGCAAATGCACGCCAGCAACGCAAATATTTTTGTGTGTGCCTGCCGCGCACTGCAATTTTTCTTTTACGGGTAGATAAAAGCGGTTGCTTTTATTCTTTAGGTCGCTGTTCTAAGGTGGCCTCGGTAACAAAGCTCTGACGTTTACGAATGCCGTTAATTTGTATTTTGTCGCCGGGTCGTCCGGCCGCTACCGCATTTAAAACATCTCGCGTGTCGCGAATTATGGTTTTATCGATATGAGTAATTATGTCACCGACTCTAATTCCCGCTATTTCTGCCGGCCCCTGATCAAATACATCGGTAATTAGCACTCCCTGAATGTCTGATAATCCAACACGCTGTAACATCTGTGCATTTAAGTCGACACCTTCAACTCCCAGCCAGCCACGAATGACTCTACCATTTTCTATTATTTGTTTAATGACATCGCTAACCAGATTAATCGGTATGGCAAAACTGATGCCTAAATAATTTCCGGTCTGGCTATAAATAGCCGAATTAATTGCCAGAATTTCACCCTGTGTATTAATTAAAGCGCCACCGGAGTTGCCACGATTTATGGCAGCATCGGTTTGTATAAAATTTTCATAGGTATTTAAGCCAACCCGGTCGCGACCGGTTGCACTGATGATTCCCTGGGTGACGGTTTGGCCGATGCCGAAGGGGTTGCCAATAGCGAGCACAATGTCGCCGACTTTTGTTTTATTGCTGTCGGCAATTTTAATGGCGGGCAGTTGTTGTAACGGGATTGAGATAACTGCAAGATCGGTGGGCGGATCAAGACCAATAACTTTTGCATCAAAGCGGCGTCCGTCATGCAGCATGACTTCAATTCTCTGGGCACCGCTGACGACGTGATTGTTGGTTACGATGTATCCTGCAGAGTTAATGATTACTCCCGAACCTTTATTGGGTCTAATTTTAAATGTAGGTTTAGTGCTGCGACTGGAATTCTGGTTTTCGGGAAGCAACTTTGGTTCTTCTTTGACTAGGCGATATGCGTTAATGCTGACCACAGAAATAGCGGCTTTATTCACCGCGTTAGCATAGCTATCATGATTTTGAATTGTGTGTGCAGGTAATGAAAAAAGCGCCTTAAAATTAAGGTTTGGATAGGCAATGATTGCTGCTGCGATCAGTAAGCCGAATACCGCCCAGTTAAAAAGAAAACGTGTAGAATGTGATAATTTCATATAATAAAAAATTCCAGTGTGACGGAGTCTCAATGACACAGCTTAATTCAATTGTAGAGTATTGTAATGACCTGTTAGGGGTTAATGAGTTCAACGATTATTGCCCAAATGGTTTGCAGGTTGAAGGAAAGAATGATGTTACGCGAATTATTTGTGGCGTTACAGCCTGTCAGGATTTAATTGAAGCGGCAATTGAAAAGCAGGCAGATGCTATTTTGGTACATCACGGTTATTTCTGGAAAAATGAAAGTGCTGTGATTACCGGCATAAAACGTCAACGTATTCAGCGCCTGCTTGAATATGATATCAGTTTAATCGCCTATCATTTGCCGCTAGATGCACATCCGCAATATGGCAATAATATGACATTGGCAAAAATGCTGGATATTAATGTGAAGGGTAACGTGCAGCAGGGGCCGGCAAAAGGCTTGCTCTGGTGGGGTGAGTTTGCGGATGCAATGTCTGCCGATAAAGTGTCCTCACATATTGAACAGCAGTTAAATCGTCAACCGTTGCATCTACCGGCGGCGTCAGGCAAAGCGGTGAAAACCATCGGCTGGTGCAGTGGTGGTGCGCAGCATTATATTGAGGATGCTGCCGCGATGGGGCTGGATGCTTTTATCAGTGGCGAGGTATCCGAACAGACTTTTCATCTGGCGAAAGAACTCGATATACATTATTTTGCTGCAGGCCATCATGCCACTGAATCATACGGGGTGCAGGCGCTAGGCCGTCATCTTGAGGAAAAGTTTGCGCTGGATGTTGGGTTTGTGGATATTGCGAATCCGGTGTGAATATTTTTAGTCTATTTGCATTAGAGAGTGGCCAGTGACTACATAAAATTTAGCCCTAAAGTTGTGTTAACAGGAGACAGAGCTGCATGAACCCCGTGTTTAATGCGATTAGCAACAGACTCTGCATGGGTTAAGTTGTTGATATATATGTTAAATATGATTTAGCTCTTGGATAAAAAGCGCAAATGAAGTATGATACTGCGGCAAATTTTCCATGCTCCCTTAAGCGTATATTAGGGTGCGTATAAAATACGGTTTTCTGGATGAAGCGGGTTATCTCAATAAATTAGGGGTGGCAAGTGGATGTGTCAGAAAGCAACATTTCAATTAAATTAGTCTAAGAGAGGTAC
>CAZHEA010000052.1:0-23432 GCA_964531165.1 uncultured Thiotrichaceae bacterium | reverse complement strand
GCAACAAGATTTTTTATCTCAAATTAACTGCCATCACGATAACTTACAAAATTCGTCATTGCCGAATGCTTTTATCGGAAATCCAGCGTCGTTGCAGCACATTAAATCACTGGATCTCCGACAGATGCATTTGCCGATGACAGAAATGAAATTAATTTTTTCGTATCACATTTAAATAACGGTATGTTAGTAACGTGCCATATCAGATTAGTTAATAAACCCGGATAGATAATTATTTTATGTCAAACGATATCAGCCAGACATTACAGGCTCAAGTCCTGAATGCGTATAAAAATAAAAGCGCACTGAAAATACAGGCGGGTAATAGCAAAGCTTTTTATGGCCGCCGGGTTGAAGCAGATATCATTGATATATCCGAACATCAGGGTATTATCAGTTATGAACCCACCGAGTTAGTGATTACCGCCCGTGCCGGTACACGCTTAACCGACATAGAAGCAACACTCGATGAACACAAACAGATGCTGGCATTTGAACCACCGGCATTTTCAGAACTTGCCACCCTCGGTGGCACCATCGCCGGTAATTTTTCCGGCCCACGCCGCGCTTATGCGGGTGCCGCCCGGGATTCTGTTCTAGGCTGTCAAATAATTAATGGTAAAGCCGAACCGCTACGTTTCGGCGGTCAGGTTATGAAAAATGTTGCCGGGTATGACGCCTCACGTTTAATGTGCGGCGCACTCGGTGGACTAGGTGTGATTCTGGATGTATCGCTAAAAGTACTACCCAAGCCGGAAGCTGAAATAACTTTATGCTATTCCTGCGATATTCATCAGGCACAAAAGAACATTCACCAATGGATTAAACAATCTCTACCGGTAAGTGCCAGCTGTTTTTATCAGCAGCAATTTTATGTGCGCTTAAGCGGTAATCAGTCTTCGGTAAATGCCGCACTGAAAACAATGGCTGGCGAACGGCTGGAAAATGCTTCAGCCTTCTGGCAGTCAATCAAAATTCAGACACATGATTTTTTTAATACTGATAAGCCCCTATGGCGTTTATCATTAGCTTCCAATAATGCACCATTGGAATTATCCGGCGACACTCTTTATGAATGGAGTGGCGCATTACGCTGGTTAAAAACAGATGAACCAGCGACAAAAATACGTGAACGGCTAGATGCAGTTAATGGTCAGGCAACATTATTTAAAAACGCCACATCCACCACAGATATTTTTCACCGCCTCAGCCCCGGCCTGCTCTGCATTCATAAAAAATTAAAGAATGCTTTCGATCCGCACAATATTTTAAACCCCGGCTGTCTGTATAAAGAACTATAAAATGCAAACTAACCTGCTTAAAAGTTTACTCGAAACCCCCCAGGGTCAGGAAGCGGATTCTATTTTACGCTCCTGCGTTCATTGTGGATTCTGCACTGCAACCTGTCCCACCTATCAACTTTTAGGTGACGAGCTGGACAGCCCGCGGGGCAGAATTTACTTAATTAAGCAGGTATTAGAAGGTGAACCGGTTAGCGACAAAACCCGCTTGCACCTTGACCGCTGCTTAACCTGTCGCTCCTGTGAGACCACCTGCCCCTCTGGCGTTAAATACGGCCGGCTGATTGATATTGGCCGCGAAATGGTTGAGCAACAAACTTCACGTAATCTACTCGAGCGCACAACGCGCTATGCACTTCGAAAAATCATTCCCTACCCTGAGCGCTTTGCTTTTTTATTAAATCTGGGCAATCTATTTAAAGCCGCTTTACCCGTAGCCTTAAAAAACAAAATGCCCGTTATTCAAATTACTGAACCATGGCCTGTGGTTGACCATAAACGAAAAATGCTGGTACTGGCAGGCTGCGTTCAACAGACGGTTAGCGCAAACACCAATATTGCTACCGCCAATGTCTTAAATAAACTCGGTATCGAGCTGATACAGCAAAAAGAAGTAAAATGTTGCGGCGCAGTCAGTCAGCATCTCAGCGCAACCGATGAAGCATTAACAACTATTAAGCGCAATATCGACAACTGGTGGCATCATGTTAATAATGGCATTGAAGCCATTGTTATTACTGCCAGCGGTTGCGGCGTTATGGTAAAAGACTATGCACAGCTTTTAGAGCATGATGAATACTATGCACTTAAGGCTCGAAGAATAAGCAATTTAGCAAAAGATATCAGCGAAATTATTGCGGCTGAAAATTTCGACCATAATAAGTCCACTAAAATAAATACAAGTGTTGCCTTTCATAGCCCCTGTACCTTACAGCATGGTTTACAACTCAATGGTGTGGTAGAAAAAATACTGACGAAAGTTGGTTACACTCTGACTCAAGTGAGTGATGGGCATTTATGTTGTGGCTCTGCTGGAACCTATTCGGTATTACAACCGAAGCTATCTAAACAATTATTAAATAATAAAATATCCGCTCTGCAAAAAAATCGTCCGGATATTATTGCGACCGCAAATATCGGCTGCCAGATGCATCTGGCCACAGAATCAAAGCAACCGATAATGCACTGGATTGAACTGGTTGAAATGGCTATTTGCCCGGCAAACTGACAATAAAAGTCGTCGCTGTTTTCGCAAGATACTTTAACCCTGATGCATAAAATTGATATATAAACTTGTGCAGTAAATATCCATGTTCTCAGAAAATGACCTCGATTTCACCCTTTTAACAGTAGATAAAAAATCAAAATAAACTTCGTTATCCACGAATATCTATATCGGGATCACAATGCCCTGTGACCGTTTAAATTCACTAGATTCCCTATATATGCATCAGGCAATGACAGAAACCAGTTCTACACCTCTAGTCCGTGGTTTAAATACTTAATGAATCAACCGCATTTAAGTCGAAGTATTTTGATTCGAATCTTGCGGCAATGTTCTAACATGTACATCACGCTGCGGAAATGGTATTTCAATATTAGCTTGCCGAAAGGCCTTGTCTATTGCAAAATTAATATCACTAATCACCATCAGTCGCTCATTAATTTCTTTCAAAAATACGCGTAATTCGAAATCAAGAGAGCTATCACCGAAACCACGGAACAATACTTTCGGCTTCCATCTATTCTCTCCATGTATCAGGCTTTCATTGTCATTGGCTATCTGTAACAGTATTTCGCGAATTTGTTCAACATCACTTCCGTAGGCCACTCCAACCGGTACAATCGCACGGCCTTTTTTACTGGACAGCATCCAGTTAGTTACCTGATTTGATATCAGTTCTGAGTTTGGTACAATTACATCTGAATTATCAAATGTTCTGATTAAGGTAGATCGAATTTGAATGTTTTTCACAAAGCCTTCAGTCGCTCCCACCTCAACCCAGTCACCTTTTCGAATCGGACGCTCAAATAACAAAATCAAACCCGACACAAAATTATTCACAATATTCTGCAAACCAAAGCCTATACCAACTGATAATGCACCAGCAACTATCGCAATATTTCCAAAATTAAACCCGGCGATGGACAAACCGATTAAAACCGAAACTAAAAACATAATATAACCGGAGATAGTTACCATCGCATCCTGAGCACCGGCGTCGATACTCAACATACTTAACCAGTGTTTATCCAGTTGGTTTTTTATCCAGCCCGAAACAATTAACAACCCTGAAAACACAATCAATGCCCATAAAATTTTACCCGGAATTAATCGATACTCACCAATACTGAAGCCGTTAACGAGGTAGCTTTGAATTTGCGTAAGCTGGCCGCCATCATAATCCCATATATTTACAATAATGATGAAAAACGAGCTCCACAAGATGACCGACATCGTCAATCTGATCCAGATTAAACCCGGTACTGCATTATTGGGCTCTACGCCTATTTTATTACGAATGCGTATGGATATACGATTTGAGCCCTGATCGAGAGAATTAAAAATTAACTGTAAAATTTTAGAAGTGCCATAAAAAGTAATCAGCAATACGAAGCTAATCAGTACACCACCGCGAACCGCTATCGATAAAACCGGGTAACCCGACCATTCTGAAATAAGCGTTAATATTAAAATCAAATTAACTGCACGTGATATCCAGCTGATTTTGGGAAAGCGTTTAGAATCGACTAATACCCGTATTGTCCAGACAAGATTAATAACCAGAAACAATGAAAAAACATAACGTAATAAATGTAGATTAGTTTCGCTCAGGCTTTCAGAAAACACCGTGTAAAATGCGAGGTATCCAACCAGAGAAATTAAAAACAACACTCTTAGACGACGTGATATTTTAACCAGACTATCACCCATATGGCTTAAGATGGGTTTAGCCGGTGGAATCGGAGACAGAATAAAGTGCACCGCTGATACAAACAGAAAGTAAATCAGCATAGAAAATGAAAGCTGGGTAACAAAAAGCGTAGTCTCTATATTAAAATTAATATAATACAGTAACAAATAACTCACTAAAGTAACCATTAAGTGCGGTATAAAGTAAGCACTAACGGTTAATAAAGAATGTAATAACAGACTATCCAGATCATTATTCCAGCTAGCCTCACTCGATTTTTTCTGCAGGCGTTTTCTAATGTGCAATGAGAATAAAAAAACCAGTACCACAATAACTGAGCCTACAACCCATTCAGTCAGCTTTATATTTTTAACACCTGATTTTTCAACAACAAAAGCAGACGAATTACTGAACAGATCGGCCGGACTATTAATAAACTCTCCTACCAGGGTCACTAAGTTTTTCTGCTTCGACAAATACACCTGGTCAAAGTCATGACTCTTTGCCTTATCCAGCTGACTTTCTATATCGGCAACCACTAACAAATGAGCTTTACAATCAGCGATATTTTTTTCTACCTGACTCTTATCACTATTTAGCAGCTCACGCACTGTAGATACGTTTTCATCCTCACCTTTAGAGGCATCGCCCAAACCTTTAATAGAGTCACTTAACGCCAGCAAAATACCCTGCATTTCCGAAATGCATAATTCAGATTCACTTTTTATATTTATAGACAGTCGTGTCCATTTTGTTAAATCATCACTTGTATACTTATTTTTATTTAATTTCGTGATGCTTTGATCTAACAACTCTATATTTTTTTCATAACCAACTTCATCATAAGCCTGTGCAGAAAAAGAAATTGTGGAAATTAGAATTATGCTGAAAATTGTTTTAATTTGATTAAACATTCTGTTTGAACTCATTTGCATTTTTTAATTATTACCAGAACCACCAGCCCGAATTTAGCTCCTGTTCACAGGTTTTTAACTGTGCAGCATAGCGGCTGGCATTTTTTTTAACTTTTACTGCGACTTTCATTAACCAGGGTTTTTGCTGATAGGTTTTACGCTTAAACCCACCATGGCCTTCATGATAAGCCAGATACTGGTTATACGCATCCCATTTGGAGATCTTCAACGTATCATAGGATTTTTTGCCGTACCAGCCAATAAAGTCTACCGCATCAGCGAAGTCATCTCTGTCAGCTCCGCTATTACCCGTGGACTTAATATACCATTCCCAGGTGGCATCCTTAACCTGCGCATAGCCGTAAGCGGTTGATTTTCGCCCGCTGGGTATTATCCATAAAAAATACTCCATGTCGGTCTGTGCATCCGAAGTAAAGCGCGATTCCTGATGAATAATCGCCAACTGTACATGAATCGGCACACCCCAGCGTTTGAAGCTATCGCGGGCATCATCATACCAGCCAGATTTTTCTTCAAAAATTGAACAGCTATTCGCCATATTTTTGGGTGGTGAAGTTGAACAGGCCCCAAGCCCGGCGAGGATGATAAAACAGCTGATGAATTTAAGGTTATTTACCGACATATGACGATTCTTTATTTTATTCAATAACATACTAGTAACTTTTAATCGGCTAGTCACCATAAGGCGGCTAAATATTTTTCGGCAGCAATAAACTTGCGTGATACGATTCACAGTCTTCACCCAAACGGGTGAAAACGGCTTGTTATTCCTTTCTCATGTGCTTCAATTAGTGCAGTCAAAAATCTTCACCTGCAGCATAAATGATAAACCTCTTAATAAGACTCGACTTTAACCATAACTTATTTAGCAGGAACCATAATGAAAAACTTTGCTCTACGGTTGTTTAAGAAAAACACAGAAGATCACTTCGTTAGTGCTGTTGGCACCCACGTAAAAATACTCTTTTCTTCTGAAAACCCATCCCTGCTCGGCAAAACCATGAAAACGACTGCCATTGAGATATCGCCTCACAGTATTCGCCTGGAAGTTTCCTCACCTATCGAAATTGATTCGGTGCTGGATATTGAGGTCAAACTCGACAGCAGTGAAAGAAGCTATAATTTAACGGGTAATGTACGCTGGAGACTACCTTCTACACGCGGCCAATACCATATTGTCTTAGTCCTGAGAGAGCGCGGTGATATACGCTCAGACTTCAGATCATGGAAAGATAACTTCTCTCAAAACTTTGAGTATGCCAAAGCCGGTTAATCACTTGGCAATTATCTAAACGGTTACTTACCGGGCCGGAAATTTACCGTGCCCGGATAAGTGACTGGTTTATCACTTGCCTGTTATCCAATCCGTTATTTCACACTATCTGTTAACTTATGCGCATATCTCACTAGTGTTTTAATCCACAATCTGATTTAATTGTCTGCTCTCAGCTTAATTTTAAGTACGCCATTGAACTCAAAATACACTAACGAACAAACCATACAGCAAACCCGTTGCTGGTTAAAAAACATCATTATCGGACTAAACTTCTGCCCCTTCGCTAATCGCGAATTTGAAGCCGATAGTATCCGTTATGCGGTTTCAGACAGCTCTGATCTGGCATCCAGCCTGCAAGATCTGGCGCAGGAGTTTCAGTATTTGGACCAACACCCTAATACCGAAACCACGCTGCTAATATTTAATCGCAGCCTGCAGGACTTTGATGATTTTGTTGAACTAATCGATTATGCCAATCAACTGCTGAATGAGTTAAATTATTGCTCTACCTATCAGCTTGCACATTTTCACCCTCAATACTGCTTTGAAGGCGAGCCAGCCAGAGACGCATCAAATTACACCAATCGCTCGCCGTTTCCCACCTTACATATTATTCGGGAGAAAAGTATGCAGCATGCCATTGAGAACCATGCAGACACCAGCAGCATACCGGATACCAATATTAAGCTGGCACGCAAACTCGGGGTGGATAAAATACAGGATATGTTAAACAGCTGCCGGAGGTCTGATGATTAAATTATCTCAACTTGCCATTTACCCGATAAAGTCTACTTCTCAAATTAACCTGCAGCAGGCCCGCCTCAGCCCCTTCGGACTGGAAATGGACCGTCGCTGGATGTTGATAAACGAACATGGTTATATGCTGACTCAACGCAAGCATCCGAGAATGTGTCTAATTAAGAGCTCATTGGAAAATAATCGTTTAATCATCAACGCACCGGATATGCCAACCCTAAGCCTCGATATTAGCAACACCAGCAGCCGCGTTAAGGCTAGCGTATGGGAAGACAGCTGCAATGCTTATGACTGCGGTACACAGGCTGCTAAATGGTTCAGTTCAGTGATACAGTCACCCACCCGATTAGTCTATTTCCCCGATGATGAAATCCGCCAGGTTGATTTAGATTATGCACAGCAGGGTGATATCACCGCCTTCAGTGACGGCTTTCCTTATTTACTCATCGGCCAGAGCTCACTCGATGATTTAAACAGCCGTTTAAGTTCAACGGTTGATATGAAGCGGTTTCGACCAAACCTGGTAGTAACCGGCAGTGCTGCTTTTGCGGAGGACAGCTGGAAAAAAATACGTATTGGGGATATTACATTACGACTGGTAAAGCCTTGTAGCCGTTGCTCCATTCCCAGTATCAATCCGGACACAGGGGAGCAATCAGCTGAAGTGGTCAAAACTCTGGCCGGCTACCGCATGAATGAAAACAAAATAATGTTCGGCCAGAATGTGATTGCCGAAGGCTCCGGAGAGCTAACACTGGGAATGGAAGTAGAGATATTGAGCTAAGCGCTAATACGGCTTAAACTTCAGGCCCAAGCAAAAAGCTCATTTCCTCAAACCCCATATCTTCCAGTTCTTCCATAAGGTCATCCCAGTCATAGTCCGGCAGATTGTCCTCTATTCGAGCAATAGCGCCGGTGGCCGCGCGGAACACCTCATGCTCTTCATAATCTTCTGGCATTTTAACTAATCGAATTTTTTTACTGTCTTTACTGGGTAAAATCATCAGCTTTGCAGCCATACTGAGCAACCTTCTGTATCATTAATGAAAAAATAAATTAAGTCTGTGAAACCATTTGCTAATACAGTGATCTATATTTGCAATATAAAAATAGTACAATAAGCCCATGAAAAATACGAGTTATCTCTTAGCACCCGGTAAACTTATAACAGCACTCAGTCTGTTATTGCTGGCATTTAATCTATCCGCTGCCATCAGCACCGGTCATTCACTACCTAAATACAGCACCCACTATGACATTAAACAGGATGCATTTAAAGATGGTGCTGCCGCAGTTAAACTGGCTACCGAAACCCATCGCCGCATTTTAATTGAACTGGGTGGAAACTGGTGCAGCTGGTGCAAAAAAATGGATGTTTTCTTTGATGCTAACCCGGATATTAAACAACAGCTTCACCAGACATTTGTTATGCTCAAAATTAATGTCAGTGATGAAAATGACAATGCAGAGTTTTTAAAAGCCTTCCCGAAACCACTGGGTTATCCGCACATGTATGTGTCTGAATATAACGGCAGCGTATTATGGTCTCAGGATACCGCCGAATTTCTAAAAGATGGAAAATATTCACGCCAGGCTTTTCTGGCCTTTTTTAAGCGCTGGAATATAAATAATAAAACGCAAAAAAACACTAAATAATTAGCCTTACAAATCAGCTCGAACTGATATCATAAAACTAAAAGAATAATATGAAAAATAGCCAGCCGATAAATCGTCGCCAGTTTATACAAGTTATTGCCGTACTCAGTAGCAGCTGGCCAGCAATAAGTTATGCCGACAAGCTATTGCACCAACAAATACTGGGGCAGGCAGAAAACCTTGTCTATCATAACTTAAGTGATCCCTGGTTAAGCATTGCAGATGTTCAGGAACATTTATTTCCGACTGATGAAATTTCACCCGGCGCAAAAGATATTTATGCACTACGATTTTTACGCAATATGCTGGATACACCGGATGCCGACGAAGAAGAAAAAGCATTTATTATTAACGGCGTAGGCTGGTTAAATGACCTGTCACTTAAAAACCATAAGCAGAAATTCATACAGTTAAACAGTAACAATAAAGAAAGCGTACTGCGAAAGATTGAAGGCAGTCGAGCCGGTAGCCGCTGGTTAAACTTAATGATGACTTACTTAATTGAAGCACTGGTCAGCGACCCGGTTTACGGCGGAAATAAGGATCGCAAAGGCTGGCAATGGCTGGAGCATATTGCCGGTTTTCCCACCCCCACCACTGAGCAGGTATATTTTAAGCTCACCGATCGTGCCAACCAGCGCAAACATAACCTGACTCGCCGGAGAATAAAGTCATGAGTAAAGACTATGATATATGTGTAATTGGTAGTGGCGCCGGCGCCGGCCCGGTTATTTCCGAATTAGCTAAACAGGGAAAGTCTGTCGTGGTTTTAGAAAAAGGCCCGTGGTTAACCGAAGAGGATTTCACCAAAGATGAAATGGCATGTTGTCGACGCAGTATTTATACGCCTCAGCTTGAAGATGAGCAACACGTTCTGGAGGAAGAAAACAATGATGGCAGCTGGTCAGCTGAATCGACATCCGAGTCCGGCTGGGATTTCTGGAACGGCAATGTCGTCGGTGGCTCATCTAATTTTATGAGCGGTTATTTTTATCGGATTAAACCAAAAGACTTTCGACTGCTATCCGAGTTCGGGCCAATTAAAGGCGCAAACATTGCTGACTGGCCGATTAGCTACGATGACATGGAGCCCTACTTCACCAAAGCCGAAACTGAAATTGGTATCTCCGGAAAAATTGTTCCACACAAATATCAGGAGCCGCGTTCCACTAAAGATTTCCCCTACCCGCCGACTAACGAACATCCGGTTGTTAATAAAATAGACAAAGCCTGTGATGCGCTTAACTTAACATCATTACCAACACCGCGGGCGATTCTATCCCGACCGGCTAAGGGTCGGAACAGTTGTGAGTATTCAGGCTACTGTGGCAGCTATGGCTGCCATTCCGGAGCCAAAGGTAGCGCTCGTGCGGCATTACTGGATGATGCGGTTGCAACGGGGTATTGTGAGATCAGACCCAACAGCAAAGTATATAAACTTAAAAGCAATAGCAAAGGTAATATAGTCGAGGCACTTTACTATGACGCGCAAAATACAAAACAATCGATATCTGCAAAAATATTTGTAGTCGCCTGTCATGCCATTGAAACCTCACGCTTATTGCTCGCTTCAACCGGCCCACAGCACCCACATGGATTAGGTAATAACTATTCCCAACTCGGGAAAAATTTACTATTTTCTGCCGGTGGCTCAGGAACCGGTGAATTTCATTATGACGATATGGACAAACTCGCTGCCACCGCAATGAAAACACGCGGACCTTTTGTAAACCGCGGTTTGCAGGATTGGTATTATTTCAATGACAAAGCCTTTGGTGGTCAGACTAAAGGCGGCATAATCGACTTTTTATTACGTCATCCCAATCCAATATCCAAAGCCATGGGGACAAAGTGGAATGATGATGGTAATTTAAACTGGGGACATAATTTAAAACGTGACTTGAAGAGCGCATTTACCGAATCACAGGATTTACGTTTTGAAGTATTTAATGACTGGCTTCCTACTGACAATTGCTTTGTCAGCTTAGACTCCAATGTAAAAGATAAATGGGGTTCTGCGGTAGCTAAAGTTCGCCTCGGATATCATCAGCATGATTTAAAAGTCGGTGAATTTTTATCGGCAAAAGCCGAAAACGTATTACGTCAGATGGGTGCAAAAAACATTCGCTCCAGTGTCAGTGGTTCGCCACCCGCTAATTTAGTTGCCGGTGGCTGTCGTTTTGGCAATGATATAAAAACATCGGTTTTAGATGCTGACTGTAAAGTACATGATGTTAGAAATTTATATGTCACTGATGGCAGCTTTATGCCAACCGGTGGCAGCGTGCCTTACACCTGGACAATCTACGCTAACTCATTCCGGGTGGCGGACATTATAAAAAGCAGAGTATAGGTAATTATTTACCGATGTCGTGTTAACTAACAATTTCGCCATTGCCGAAAGCTGATACCGGGTAACGTTATAACGCTATCAATTGTTGAATTTACGAGCGGACATCAGCATGATAAACCCACACCCCGGAAACAAGATTATAATATTAAATAACTAAATTGACTGATGCTGAAGGTAATGGCAGATATCCGTATCATTAATGCTCTGAAAAGCCTGCTGATTAAATAACAGGATCGAGCCACATAACTCTGACCAGGTAAAGCCACTACTCCATGGCGGAACCTCAACACTACCCTGTACCTTACGCGCAATAATAAATAGTTTATTGTCCGTATAGAGCAAGTTATATGGCTGCTTACGATGATGTAAGTCCGCAATTATTTTCCAGCCCTGTAACATGTCATCTGCACGTGATACGGTTAATGGATAGGGCTGACTCCCACCATTATGCTGCCATTTAGAATCACAGACGGGTAATGGTAGCTGCGGGATAAACATCTGAAAATGCAGATGATTTACTGAAGCATAAGCACCGTAGCTATTATAAGCCACGCATAAACCGGGTAAAACCTGTGAAAAGTGTGACACTAAATCGCAGATGGTTTTATGCATATCTTCGAATAAAAACTGCGCTAGACACGCTTGTCGTTGCGGAACCAGCAAAGCATGTAACTCAGCAAACGGATATTTATTATAAAATATATCCAGTGACTGTCCATCAAATTCGCCTGACCAGAAACACTCCTTGGCCATAAATGGTTTATTAAAGTGAAACTGCGATTCAACAAATGGCGTGCTCATTTTACCGTTATGTTGAAACGCCGCAAGACGTTTTGGACGAAACGAACGCAACTGATTAAACTGACACTGCCAGCCTGCTTCATTACGTAGCTGGGTAAGCTGTATATTATCGAAGCCCAGTGCATGTAATTTCAAAAAAACCAGCAGGTCTTCATCTACAGCTGTTATTTGCTTACCGGCAATTAAATCCTGCTGATAATTGTTAAGCAAAAATTTAAACTGCTGCAATAAAGGCTGCTTTAACTGCTTAAACAAAAAGGCATCATTCGTTGCATTAGCCAGACATAAAATAAACGTACCCAGTTGCTGTTTATCCAGTAGTTGATGTAAACCCTGATTAAATTGCTGGCGGAACTGATCAAGTGATGTAAAAGGGATATTCATAATTAGAATTTAGATATAAGGCTGATTAATAACTATTCTTTAACTGATGTGTCAAGCCAGTCATCCAGATAATATATTCTCTGCCCTTCGGATGACTTGGATGGACCAATGACTTTTGCAGCATATAAATGTTTTTCGATATTTTCTTCCTCTATGGCATCCAGCTCAGTTTCACAAATAAATACACAGCTTTCGGCAAAGCGCCCTCTCGAAGTTTTTGGCGAACGTTTGGGGGCGTAAATAACTGCAAATTTATGCTGTACTACACTCGATTCACCATCTACAGTAATACCTTTCATGATTTAATCTTCATCGTTTAACTATCAAATTTCACACGGGTTATATTATCACGGATGGTTTATACTTATGCTTAAATATCAGATTTGTCAGCAGGAAACGTTAACCCCCATTACCTAATATGTCACCGATTATTCTTACAACACTCAATGCCCGCTATATTCACGCCTCCATGGGACTGCGCTACCTGTATGCCAATATGGGACATTTGCAAAACCAGACCCGGCTACTTGAATTTAATATCAATACCCGGGTCATGGATATTGCCGAATCGTTGCTACAGCACAAACCCACTATTATCGGCATCGGTGTATATATATGGAATGCCACAGAAACCTTACAACTGGTGCAACTGTTAAAAACGATTTCTCCCGATACTCGCATTGTACTGGGTGGCCCGGAGGTAAGTTATGAATTTGAAGATCAACAACTGGTAAGCTGGGTTGATTATGTGATTACCGGCCAGGCAGAACTGGCATTTAAAGAGCTATGTGATGACCTGCTGAATAAGAAGAAGCCTTTCAATAAAATCATTCACCCTCTACCCGTAGAACTATCACAAATTCAGCTACCCTATGAATACTATAATGATGAAGATGTCGCCAACCGGGTAATATACGTTGAAGCATCCCGTGGCTGCCCTTTTAAATGTGAATTCTGTCTATCATCATTAGATAAAACCGTTTACCCGTTTGATCTGGATATATTTTTAAACGAAATGGAAAAACTGTATCAACGCGGAGTCAGACATTTTAAGTTTGTTGATCGAACGTTCAACCTTAAAGCTGCAACCAGTATTCGCATCATGGAGTTTTTTTTAGATAAAATGGACTTCGAAAACATTGACAATAATAATAGTGAAAATCTATTTTTACATTTTGAGCTTATTCCAGACCATTTACCCGAGAAGCTAAAAGCGACTATTGCACGATTTCCAGAAGGCAGCTTACAATTTGAAATTGGTATTCAAAGCCTGAATTCACAGGTGCAAACCATTATCAGTCGAAAACAGAACACACAAAAAGTCAGCGAAAACTTAAGCTGGATTAGGAATCACTCTCAGGCACATATTCATGCCGATTTGATTATAGGATTACCCGGTGAAACCATTGAAAGTTTTGCTGAAGGCTTAAACCAACTATATAAAATGAATCCACATGAAATTCAGGTTGGTATATTAAAACGTCTGAAAGGCACACCAATTATTCGTCACACAGATGAATACGACATGCGCTACAACCCACTACCACCATTTAATATTGTCAGCAATAAGCTGATTAGTTTTGAAAACATGCAGCGTATGAGTCGATTTGCACGCTACTGGGACCTCATCATTAACTCTGGTCGATTCAGTAATACAAAAGAAATATTACTTTCAGAAAATGCATTTTATAACTTTTTAAATTTAAGCGACTGGATATTTAAAACCACTGGACAAACTCATAAAATTTCGCTGGAACGCCTCTATTCACTACTATATACCGGCATGATAAAGGCACTAAAATTTGATCAGCAACAGGTTACCAGTAAATTATTGAGTGATTATGAAATTTCCGGTATTAAAGGACATCCAAAATTTTTACGGAATTTTGATAGCTCTACGAGTGATGAATCCGAAAATAAACGTTTAAAATCGAGTCAACGACAGATCAGACATAGCGGCCTATAAGCTAACACCGCACACATAAATAATTTTTCATCCAATAGTCACTCTACTCATAATTCCTTTAGCACTTTTAACTAAAATCCATAAAAAGATTAACGGGAAAATAAGTGTTTGCACCACAAATACAACTATCATATTAATTACCTGCTGACTCACATCTGCCGCAGCCTGTTTTAATGAGTTCATCTGTGACTCAACATCAAGACTCTGGCGTGTTTTATCCAGCCATATTTCAACTTTATCAAACAGTCCGTCACCTTTATTTTTCTTCACTTCATCTCTGGATGATTTATTAATGAGTTTAATTTCATTTGAAGCATTTTCAAGCTGTTGCTGAGCCAATTCATATTGGGGTTGCAAATAACCCAGATAAACAGCTTCATTAAGCACTGCAATTAGTGGCACCGAAAAGCGGACAAATATCAGTACAATTAACGCTTTATTCAAATAAGGAAAGAAATTATTATCTGCATTTTTAACTCTATTAAACCACAGAAAAACCAGATTAATGACAATCAGAAAACTTAATGTCCATACCACTATCGCTGAAGAGGTTATTTCAAGAAATAAACGCTGAATCCCCAGTGAAGACCCGCTGACCATAACCACCCAGGAAAATCGCTCAATTAAATCATTCACCGGATCAAGAATTTGACCGGGAGCAAATGTCAGCCCGACACCCGCAGGAGATACCGCTAGCTCTGTGCCCTGAGCAACAGAAATGACGCCGTTTAAACTTCGGGCGACCGCATAGGTAATTAATGTGCGCTTGATGCCCTGCTCGGTGTAATCTTCTGCAACGGTATCAAACCAGTTGCTATGAGATAGCAATAAACTCAAAAACAAAATACATGAAAATAGTATTTTCAGACTTAACTCTTTATTTAACATAAATATTTAATCTTTTACCGGTTTAGTTAAACGTAAAACAATGTAACCCAGAACGCCAGCCATAAAAGAACCAATTAATATTGCCAGCTTATCTGCGGAACGAAACAACGTATCATCCTCAAATGCCAGAGAATCTACAAATAGACTCATAGTAAACCCTATACCGGTTAAAACCGAAACACCATAGAGCTTTATCCAGTCGCATTTTTCCGGCATTTTAGCCAATTTAAATTTTATTGCCAACCAGCTGAAACCGAAAACGCCAAGTTGTTTGCCAATAAATAATCCCAGCATAATACCTAATGGCACTGTCCCCCACATATGTTCAAGTGATATCTGCCTAAGGTCAACTCCAGCATTTACAAAGGCAAATAGTGGCAGTATAAAAAATGCGACCCAGTGATGTAATTCATGCTCAATTTGCTTTGAAGGTGAGCATGCAACTCCATTATCACCTTTTGCTGTTAATGGTATGCAGAAAGCTAATGCCACACCTGCCAATGTAGCATGCACGCCTGATTTCAGTACACTGACCCACAGCACCATCCCTACGATAAAGTATGCTGTCTTGCGTGCCACGCCGCTACGATTCATAATAATTAACACACTAATCGCTGCAAATGCTAACAAAATAGAACGTGTAGATAATTCAACTGTATAAAAAAGGGCGATGATTATAATCGCACCTAAATCATCAATAATTGCCAATGCCATGAGAAATATTTTTAAAGATACGGGAACTCGATTTCCGAGCAGCGACAGTATGCCTAAAGCAAACGCAATATCAGTTGCCGTAGGAATTGCCCAGCCGCGCATTTCCAGCTCATTACCCTGATTGAACCAGACATATATCAATGCAGGTACTATCATCCCGCCAGCTGCTGCAAATGCGGGTAAAGAAATTTTTGCTATTGATGAAAGATGCCCCTGCAAAATTTCTCTTTTAACTTCCAGACCAATAAGCAAAAAGAAAACCGCCATCAGTCCATCGTTTATCCAGAGAAACAACGGCTTGGCAATTTCAAGTGAGCCAAAACGAACCTCTACAGGTGTATGCAGAAAAGCTGTATATATTTCAGATAAAGGAGAATTTCTTAGAATCAACGCCAGAAAAGTAGCTGCAATAAGTAAAATGCCTGCAGATGATTCTTTTTTGAAAAAGCCTTTTAATACAGTCACGTGTTCAGCACCGTTAGATATTGATAAGAACACCTATAATAATACACTATGCTGACAAAAAAAAAGCCACATCGTAAAATGTGACTTTGCTTGAGTAGAACGAAAAAGTAATCTTAACCCATATGATATGTCTGATACTGGACAATAGACTCTTCAACTTTATTACTGATATGTGTCAAAGGCAAATCATCAAGATAGATCGATTGATTATGCTCATCAATTGCATCCTGGTGTACACGATATACACCTTTTCTAATTCGAAATAAATATTTAGTGTGAGTCGTGCTGTACTGCCCGGTCTCAATGACAGCAGCCGGTAAAAAAGAATTTATATAATCTGATTTAACATCATCAAAGTAATGCTTAAACTGCTTCAGACTTACAACCACACCAAAGTCATCCACCTCACCAAGCTCACCACTGGATACCGCTTCCAAAAAACGATTTTTTAATGTCATTTGCAACCACCGTTATAGTTTATTTAATAAACAACTAAATATTAATAGTTTAAGAATACGCAATTTCAACTCATTATTATATACCGGAGATAAACAGAACTCCCTCAAATCGAAATGCAATTTAAAGCCAGCTAGTGACTAAATTAATACGTGAGTTTTAGAATCAGAAATGCTTGTCTGACCTGAATGAACCTTAGACTATTTCCACCCTTATCCGGATGATAAACACTTATGAGTTGTCTATAAGCTTGCTGAATATCTTTCCAGCTCGCCGAAGATTCTAACCCGAGAACCTGCAATGAGTCTAACCGTTTATCATTTTGCAGAGCATTAGAATCAGAATAGCGGGCCCAGAAATCATATAATAATTTCTCAACACCCGCTTTATCCGTTAAATAAAAGTTGTCCCAGTCCAGATAATAATCACTTAATGCTGATTCGCTAGAAATATCCTCAGCCTGTATTTGATGATTACCACCCTCTTCTGTCATATATATTTTCAAGGATGAAATAAATAGACAATAACCTGAGCCATTAATATCCTGATTAATTTGATATAAGGCATTCATTACAATAAAATTTTTACGAAATAACTTTATCTCACTGCTCTCACTGGATGGTGATTTAACCAAATCAAAACCAGCTTTTTCTAATATTTGCATTAACTGATACAAGCTTAAATGTTTATCAGTATCTTTTAATATGCTTAATATTTCTAAAACAAGAGGATTACTATACATCAGAGAAATCAAAGACTATGTGACAAATATCACTTAGCGATTTTGAGCCCCATTTAGCCGTTTGTATGCCAAATATTTGGTTTATATTTTTATTATTTTTCAATTTCAAGATGAGTGAAGCATCCAGCTTAAATAAACCATCACTAATTAAAAGTATATCTGCATTAGACCAGCGCCTGGATTTTAACTTAATTATAGCCTGCGACAGTACATTATTAACATCTGTTCCACCATTAAATGATAAACGTAAAAAGCTAATTACAGTATTCCAGCCCTGATTCATTTTTTCATCTGCTTGATATTTCAGGTTTAAATCCAACTGAATCAATTCATCTGTGCTTCCAAAGAAAAACAGGAAACAGTGTCTTTTTTGAAGATGCGCAATACGCATAGCTTCAAGTGTAATCGCTTTAGAAATAAGCTCCGGCTGACCTTTCATTGATGCAGAAGTATCAACACATAAAATCATTGGCCCTGAGGTTGTGGTTAGCGTATTTGAATGCCGGTTGTAATCAATAGAGTTCGCCTGTAATTCCGGAACATGTTCAGATAGTAAGCCCTGAAAATGATAGCTTAATAGTTGACGCTCAGCTCGCTTAGCATGCCAGAGCATTTTAAGCTTATTGTTACCAAGCATTACCAGCTCTGAGGGTAGCATTTTAGAAACATCATCTCCTAAACAAACCCCACTCACGCTATTAACAGAATGCTCATCAGGTAATACATAGCTCGTATTATTAGAGTCAATCTGATTCACGCCAGCTGTATTCTGCTTATCTACAGAGACTACTTTATTTCGACCAATCATATTAACTACAGATTGAATACGCCTGGATTTTTGTACAACTTCATAATAACTTAGCAAAGCTTTTAAATCAGTTTTTGATTCTATACCCCTTGTTAAATCCCAGCCGAGTTTTTTTTGTAACGCAAACCCCTTATTAATGCTATCAATACCTGACCGTAGTTTGTCATCACCCGGGATAGATACTACGTCATTAATAACAGAGTTCAAATTTGCCGTTGGTGAATGATTAGTATGTTTAAATGCATCCTGATTTACAGCTGAATTTTGTGAATAATTTTCGGTATTTTTACTGCCAACAGTATCATCTATACTATCCAGCCAGTTTAATACATTTAATATTACTTCATCTGCATACACAGAGTTATTACGAGTATTGCTCAATAAATCATTATCATTTAGTTTATTATAAACACATTCAGCAATTGAATGATCCTGCCATTCATATAGTGCAGACAATGTACCAGCTTCACCATTGATTAAGCTTAAACGTAAATCCAGAACACCTTGAACACGCTGCTGTAAACTATGCGTTAGAGTTAATGCTGATTTTGCACGATAACGATGTGTAACCAGTCGATGATATAAATTATCGGGTATAGCATCAAGACAGGTTAATGATTCTATACTCATTATCGACTATCAACCCGGAGTTGATACTTGCTTTCTGGATTTCAGCAATGCATTAATATCTAACAAGTATTGAAAGCGTTGATTATAGTCAATAAGAGTCGGTAACCTATGCTTAATATCTGAACCTGAAGCATCCAGTAACCCGCCTGCAAGCCATATGTTATTATGCCTGATATCTGCGATAGTCGTTAACAGGTTATTAAACCCTGTACACATACCGTCCACATCATTAACAATTTCAGTCAATTCAGCTTTTTGATTTTTAATATAGTCATCAGCAAAATAATAAGCTTCAACCAACGGCTCGAAATCAATACTATTCACCAGCCTGTTTTGTGTATTATTAGTATAATTTTGCACATCTATCCAGCGACCATCAACATGTGTCTGCTTATAACTTTCATCAAAAAATGATTTTTCAAGCTCTGTCAGTGTATAGCCTCTACCATTATTAGTTCGATCCTGCTGATCGGCTGGAGCCAGATAAAGAACTTCGTTATCGCGCTCTGCCAGACTTACACTTTTACTACGGGTTGTGGTTTCACCTTCAGGTGTTTGATATAACTTCTCTCCATGAATATTAACTTTTTGAATATGCTTTTGACTATCTTCCTGTGATTTTTGCTCCCATACTAATAGCAATTTTTCAATTCGATTAGCCGCAGCATCTATATTTAGCCCGAGTTCTTCAACAAACCATTGCGTCAAATCATCAATTTGCTCAGGTGTCTGCCACATAATATGAATGAGTAATATACAATCCCAACGATTAACTAAACTCCGATTATTTGTAACCGCACATACCTGTAAAATTTTTAATGCCTTGCGCCAGCGACGATCTGAAATATAAATAGATTTCACAGCCATGTAGTCACGCAACTTATGAAACATTTGATGAGCTTGCTGATCAAGCTTAATATGAGAAATATTGTTCTGTATGCTTTTTATCTCAGCCACACTGATTTTATCAATCTGTTGCAGAGCTGATTCCGAGCTGAATGAAAGGTTCAACAATGAATCAAAGCCAGTATCACTGACCGGTTTCAATTGATAACGAAGTAGAAATCGATCAAATAATGCATCAAGCGATTCATCTTCCGGTAATTCATTGCTTGCAGCAACAACCGTAATAAGTGGTGTTGTCATTCTTACAACACCATTATCAAATTCACGTTCATTTAACAACGTAAGCAACGAATTTAATATTGCGCTGTTGGCTTTAAAAATCTCATCGATAAAGGCAATACTTGCATCAGGAAGATAATGCGCGGTTAAGCGATGATAACGATCATCTTCTAAAGCTTTTATTGATAAAGGGCCAAACAATTCTTCAGGCACAGAAAAGCGTGTTAACAATCGTTCGAAATAATTAATATCTGAAAATACATGGCAGAGCTTTCTAGCCATTTCACTTTTAGCGGTACCCGGCGGCCCTAAAAGTAGAAGATGCTCACCACTTAGTGCGGCAAGTAACGACAAACGTACAGGAACCGTACGTTCAATTAAACCGGTTTCAATATAAGAAAATATTTTTAGCAGTTTAGATTTCATTTAATTACTCTGTAATTAGATACGATAACATCTGATGAGAGTTAAAGCCTGTACGACTGTAACGATTCTTTATACTCTATAAAATTCAATCCCTTTATTTCACTCAATTAAAAAGCATTATTTAACTGAGCCTTATAATTCAATTAGTTCCGGGCCTTAATGTTCCCCTTTAGGCTTACGCACGCCAGCTAGTCGGTTACCCTGCTTTTGCGGCCCACCTAATGGAAATATTTTATGTAGATAACGGGTATTCCCCTTGTCTTTTCCCCATACTTTTTTAAAATGCTTAATCATGTCCCGCACCGGAGCCTGAACATTATTTTCTTCATAATAATGTCGAATATAATTAATGATTTCCCAGTGTTCTTCGGTCAGTTCCAGCTCTTCAAACTCTGCCCGCACTTTAACAAAATTCTCAGACCATTGATCTAAATCTAACAGATAGCCTTCACCATCCAGTAAAATTTCTACCCCATCAACAACAGTTGTCTGAGTTTGCATATTCGGGTAATAAATTTTTCCTGCCATAACAACAGCTCCTATTTAAACTCTATAATTAATTATTTTATTAATGCGCATTTGAAACAATTCCGGCCTGCACTGCATCAGCCAGACCGGTTTCACGTGCGTGCTCTTCAAAACCTTTGTTTTTCCAGAAGAAAGCACCGGGCATAGTCGTTGGTACCACCATTACATAAAACATAGCACGACTGATAACAGAACCGATTAATAGACTAATTGCTAATACCGTACAAACAATGTAAGTAATAACTGAAGCATCTAACAGCAGCATTAACCCCGCAGCAGTCAGAATATTTGCGGCTAATAGCCCATACCTTAATATATTGGTTTTACCAAAAGTTGTTACCTGTTCATAGTATGAAACAGCGCCTTCACGACCCTTTACATTCAGTTGTTTTGCATGAAAGAAATGACCTATGGCCTCAATTAACAGCCCCGTTAAAATAAGCCCCGCAACTATCTGCAAGAGCTCAGTGACAGGCTGTGCATTAAACATAAATACCGGCACAAAGAACAAACCGGTAATCAGCCCGCCCAGTGATAGCATATTACCGAAGAATGCGGTTAATACCTGCCAGTGATTCCAAAACGGGCGAGCTTCAATTCGATATATTTTATGCATAAAATATATCGCAATCGGACCGGAAATCGCTGCAGCATAAGCGAAAAAAGTTGATGCCTGCTGTGCCAGCGTATGCTCACCAAACTGCGTATAAATCAGGCTTGCTAAAAAGTGCGCACCCAGACTATTAAAGAACACCGCAATACCCGCGACTTCCCTGCTGACTGGCGAATACTTTAAATTATTAAATGCCCGGTAAAAACGCAACGGTTTGCCTAAGTGCATGGTTGATAAAAATAACGCCAGTGCTTCCAGACCTAACATAACAAAGATCATTGGTAGATAAGCGGATGAACTTACCACCTGCTGAATCGATTCAATACCCGCAAGGCTACCAATAAACATTAATAAAAAAGCGCCGATAACAGCCTGTGAAACCAGAGTAAAAATAACCAAAGGATCTTCACGGGAACGTAGCTTGTTTAAATTCCAGTGCTTCTTAATACCATTTTTCTTATCAACCACCGGTTCATAAACGCCGGTTTTGGTATCTTTATGATACTTCACCGCCATACTGTCGGTACGGGTCATTTCATTCGGCATGTTACTGGTTTGCTGAAAACGAATATTCGGATTAGTGATATCGGTACGCGGGAAACCGGGTATTTCGACTTTAGCCTGTTGACGATTTTCCGGCGTATTTTCAATCACACCAAAATTTAACGCATTACCTAAACAGGCCGAAACACAGGCAGGCTTTAAACCGACTTCCAGTCGATCAACACACATATTACATTTGCTAACCTGACCTTTTACCGGGTCAAGCTGCGGCGCATTATATGGACACACCCAGGTACAGTAACCACAGCCAAAACAAATATCCGAGTCTTGTAATACCGCACCGTATTCTGCATATTTTGTGTAGGCTCGTGTCGGGCAACCTTTTAAACAAACCGGGTCGTCACAGTGATTACAGGCCATGGAAATATTAAGACGTTTAAAATCCGGATAAGTACCGCCCTCAACATAACCCACTGAACGAAATGCAATATGCGCCGGGTTATCATTTTTTTCACTGCAAGCCGCTTCACATGCATGACAGCCAATACAATTGTCAGCCGTAAAATGAAAACCGTGCTGCTTATAGCGATTTGGATTATCACTCACGCCCGAATCTAAATTTATATTCAGGCTTTTACCCGCAAGTTCACTAGTCTCTGTAACCGTTTGAATGGGCTTGCCATAACAGTTGGTATCCTTAACCGTGTCATCTTTTAGAAATGCATATTGGGGTTCGTCGTTTCTTACCTGGAACATAATTTGTCTTCGTTGTATTACTGTTTCTTTTGTCCGCAAATGAACGCGAATAAATGCAAAATCAGTAAAGTATCTCTGGCTAATTAATAAGCAAGAAGATATTTCACATAAAATTTATTATTTAAAATTCGCGTTGATTCGCGGACCCAATGCTTTTATCTTTTAATATTCTCGAGCTTCAAGATTACGCTGAGCCGCTTCTTTCTGATCGATCAACTCTATGCGCACCGCATTCTGTTTAAACGCCGGCTGACGTGAATGGGGGTCAAGCAAACCTAAGGTCAGTCGATTCACACAGTCATGAAAATGGAACGGAATGAAAACCATATCCCGCGGTATACGTTGTGTTAACTGCACCATCACCACCGCATACCCTCGACGTGAAATACAGCGCACATAAGTCTGGTGTTCTATACCTAACTCGGCAGCCGAGT